>JASFIT010000200.1:0-8209 GCA_050122535.1 Desulfobacteraceae bacterium
AAAAGGTCGTAAGGAAGAAAAAGAAAGCTACTCGCAAGAAAAAGAAAAGATAAGTCTTTCTGACCCCGGGACTAAGATCGGAAAGTGTAACTGGGAGGGCTGGACCCTGCTTGGTCGAGCCCTTTTTGTTTTTTTTCCAAGGACCGGAAACTCAAAATATGGGTCTCCACGGATGGGGAGACTGTTTCCACTAAAGACCCCATTTCTCCAACTGCCCAACCATTCTCTCCCTGTGGCTTCCCGGCCAGAAGTAACGGCCGCAGGAGGGGCAAAACCTGATTCCAGAAGCGCTCTGATAAAAGACATATTCGGGCACATTCTCACGGGCATCCGTCCCCTCAGCCTCTTGTAAAGGAATATTGCAGCGCAGGCACCGACTGAACCATTTTGACCTCTCAGAGGTGATGATGCCCGCGGTTTTCATTTCACAGAGTTGATCCTTCACACGGTCTGAGCGGATAAGCATAGAGTTGGAATAGCGGGTAACGGTGGGTCTGTGCCGTGACAGAAGTTTGCGTCCTTCTCCCACAGACGCTCCAATCACGCCCTGTTTGTAGAAGGGCTGGTAGAGGGTATCGTAGCCTAAAACTCTAAGCCACTTTGCCAGCCTGCCCAGCATTGAATCTGCAATAAACTTTATCTCCACAAACACCCCCCTGAGACCTTTGAAAAACGCCCCCCTTTTGCCCAATCTCCCGCCCGCCTCGCCTGAGCGCCCGTCCGCCTCGGCTGAAGCCTCGCGATGCCGGGCGGGGCTCGCGCCCGTCCTCCGCAGTAGCCTGCTACGAAGGATGGAATGGCGGGCAGGCTGCGTCAGACTCAGATTTTAATCCGCCAAAGGGCTATGGCGGGCAAATCCTCGAAATACTTGTCGTGTATTCCTGTGGTTAAAATCTTCGCCTTCCTTGACCTTGAACAAAATTGAACATTTTTCAAAGGTCTCGGATGATGGGACTCATGAGAGCGCATACCATTTGCTCAAATGAGGACTTCCTTTGTTGCTGAAGATTACTAAGCGATTGACGGCGTACCAAAGATTATTATAAATTAAATTTTAGGCGGAATCTGCAAAAAGATTTCATCAAATCTGAGCGACCTCAAAGTTATTTAACTCATGGATAAGATAGTCATAGAGGGGGGAGTGTCCCTGAAAGGGACTGTGAAAGTGAGCGGAGCCAAGAATGCGGCTCTTCCCATCATTGCAAGCTGCATCTTGACAGGAGGATGGCATCACCTCCACCATGTGCCCCGACTCAGGGACATTCAGACAATAGAGACGATCATGTCCGAGATGGGCATAGCCCTCCGAGAAGAGGGCGGAATACTTTCCGTGAATTCAAATGACCTCATGGAACATGAGGCTTCTTATGATCTGGTGAAAACCATGAGGGCCTCCGTGCTCCTCCTCGGCCCCCTCCTGGCCCGTTTAGGGAAAGCAAAGATATCTATGCCAGGAGGATGTGCCATCGGTGCAAGGCCCATTAATCTCCACCTCAAGGCATTAGCCGCAATGGGTGTGGATATGTATCTGGAGGGTGGTTATATCAATGCCGAAGTGAATCGGTTGAAAGGGGCCGATATTTTCTTTGATATTCCCACCGTGACAGGCACAGAGAATGTGATGATGGCTGCAGTGAAGGCTGAGGGGGAGACTATCTTGAGGAATGCGGCAAAAGAACCTGAAGTCTGCGACTTGGCTGATATGCTTCGGGGTATGGGAGCCCAAATCGAAGGTGATGGTACGGATACTGTGGTAATTCATGGTGTGAAGCATCTGAGACCCACTGAACACAGAATTATTCCAGACAGGATCGAGTCGGGAACCTACATGATAGCTGCAGCAATTACTAGGGGAGACATAAAGATTGATGGTTGTCGACCCGAGCACCTCTCTGCCGTCATTGAGAAACTGCAAACTGTGGGGACTGACGTGGAAGTCACCGCCAAAGGACTTCGTGTGAAGGGATCAGAGACCGTTGCCAGCGTGGATATAAAAACCATGCCCTTCCCTGGATTCCCCACGGATCTGCAGGCCCAGTTTATGGCACTCATGAGTATAGCCAAGGGTTCAAGTGTCATCAAAGAGACCGTATTTGAGAAGAGATTCATCCACGTGAGCGAGCTAAGGAGGATGGGCGCCGATATTGAGATCACTGGCAATCAGGCCTTGGTTCGCGGAAAAGATCATTTGTTGGCTGCCCCTGTTATGGCCACTGATCTAAGGGCCAGTGCCTCTCTTGTCTTGGCCGGGTTGGTAGCCAAGGGAGGCAGGACCGAGGTGAGCCGGATTTACCATCTGGACAGGGGTTACGAGGCATTGGAAAAGAAGTTCCAAAATCTGGGCGGCCGCATCTGGCGAGAAAAAGCCTGAGATGTTTCACCGCCCAATACTTCCTGTTCTTCTCTCATTTGTTTGCGGAATACTCCTGGGCCACAAAGGCCTTTCCCCCCATCAGTCCCTTTTCCTTCCCCTGCTCCTGGGAATTGTTTCTACTTTAATCTTCTCTCTTTTTATTTCTGCCCGATTCAGATTCCCTTGTTTCCTTCTCGTATTCCTTCTGGTTGGCATTCTCTTTGATCTCAACAAACATCAGGACTCTGAGTTGCTGCCGCTTGCCAATCAGCGAAGATGGTTGGGGGTTGAAGGGACAGTTCTGGAACCTGTAAAGATTAGCGGGGAGATGGCAAAACTCGTGGTCAATTCTGACACACTTCTTTTCCGGGAAGAAACCAGGAAAGTCAGGGAAAAGCTTCAAGTTACCATATACAATCATCCAAGAGATTTTGCCCCGGGCGAGAGGATTCGTTTCCCGGCCCGATTAAGGCCTTTTAGAAACTTCCACAATCCGGGTCACTACGACTATGAATTGGCCATGGAGCTGAGGGGTTTTTCTTCTGCAGCCTCGGTTTCCGATGGAAGGCGGATTGTTCCCATGGGCAGGGGGCATTTGGGCTTTCCGGCTGAAATACTGGAGAGGGCGAGGAGGCCAATCAGAAATTTCTTTCAGAAAAATCTCAGCCCGCAAAATAATGCTCTTTTTCGGGCTTTGATCCTAGGCGAGAGGCAGCGAATTAGCCCTGAACAGAGGGAGCCTTTTAATGTGGCTGGCCTGGGACATATTCTTGCCGTCTCTGGACTGCACATCGGACTTGTGGGATGGCTGGCCTACACCATCATCAAAGGGCTTTTGTCCCTCTCCTATCGGCTCACCCTTCGAACCGATATCAGGAAACTGGCAGCAGTGGTAACTTGCTTCCCAATCGTGGCGTATGCCTGTCTTGCCGGCTTTCAAGTGTCTAGTCAGAGGGCCATGATTATGGCCCTCACATACCTCTTTTCCATGATAGTGGGTCGGGATAAAGAGATCTGGTCAACTTTCGCATTGGCAGCCTTTGTGGTACTCGCCATCGATCCTCATTCCCTCTTTGGCATCTCGTTTCAGTTATCCTTCGGCGCGGTCATAGGCATCTTGTGGCTGGCGCCTGCCATTTACAGTAAGATTTTTGCACCAGTGGCGGAAGATATGAAAAGGGGGAGAATCATCGAGCGTCTCTGGACATACTTTGGGGGCCTCATTGCCGTAACCCTTTCGGCTATGATTTTTCTTTTGCCGATCATATCCTTCTACTTCCATCGCATCTCAGTGGTTGCCATCCCTGCCAATATAATCGTCGTGCCGATCCTGGGGCTCTGGGTCATACCCCTTGGGCTACTCTCGGTTGCCAGCCTACCTATTTCTACAACCTTGGCACAACTATTTCTCCAGTTGGGGGCATGGGGAATGGAATGGATGACCGCAGCTGTCCAAGTCTGGACCCATTTCCCATGGGCCTCCTTTTGGGTGGTCACGCCAAGCGCCTTTGAGATGCTGATCTTCTACAGTCTCATTCTTTTCATCTTTTTTATCAGGCGCTGGTCATGGGCCAAGTGGGGTTTGTTTGTCGTTCTTTTCCTTCTGGCCGCGGACATCTCCTATTGGGCCTATAAAACACGCTACAACCCCTGCTTAAAAGTAACCTACCTGGACGTGGGCCAGGGCAATGCCGCTCTGATACAATTTCCAGGAAAGAAAAGGATGCTCATCGACGGCGGCGGGTTTTCCAGAAGCACCTTTGATGTGGGCAGGATGGTGGTAGCACCCTTCCTTTTTAATTCAAAAATACTGCGGGTTGATTACCTTGTGCTAACCCATCCGCAGGCGGATCACATGAATGGCCTTCGTTTTATTGCTTCCCACTTTCACCCAAAGGAGTTTTGGTACAATGGTTATGGAGTTAGAAACCACTCTTTTATAGAATTAATGAGGATCGTTGAGGGGAGCAAGATAAGAAAACGCCTCCCTTTCCATATACGGGGTGTGCGGGAAATTTCAGGGGTAAAAGTAGAGCTATTTCATCCGTATTCTGAAGAGAGTAAAGAGCTGCTCCTGGAGAACGCCGCAGGCATGAATAACAGTTCGTTGGTGCTAAAACTATCCTACGGTGGAAAGTCTTTGCTCTTCCCGGGCGATCTGGAAAGGGCCGGGGAAGAGGTGGTCATCTCACGCGCTGGCTCTCTCCTTAGGAGTGACATCCTTCTTGCTCCTCACCACGGCAGCAGATATTCATGCTCAAAGGCTTTTCTTCAAATGGTCAGGCCGCAGACCTGTATTATCTCTTCAGGGCATGGTAACTATTTTGGGTTTCCCCACTCAGAGACCCTCAAAAGGCTCAGCTCTGCCGGAAGTCAGGTGTTGCGCATCGACCAGGAGGGTGCCGTTCAATTATCCCTGGGGCCGAATCGATTTGATGTCAGGACTTTTTTGAGAGGGCCATTGAAAATGAGGTAAACAGGAAGCATATTAATATTATAGGGCATGGAAAGCTGTAAGATAGAGCTATTTAACACGACATAACTGGGGATGGTGGTTCAGTAGGTCGTGTCACATAAACGCGATCTCTTTCCCATAATCCTTAATCACTAACTGAAGAAAGGACGCAAGCCATGAAGAACAAATGGAGCATATACCTGATATTCGTCTGTTTTGTTTTAATCCTTCCCCTTTCCACATTGGCCTTTTTTGGTCCCTACGGAAAGCTCAGAGTGCAACCCAGAGCCGTAGAAAAGGTGACCATAAAGATGCTTGAAGAGAAATGGCAGGATTACCATATCTATTTTGCTGGTCCCTGGATTGGTAGACCATCTGCCATCATGTTCGACCCCAAGGGCGACGACAAGAAACTTGTCCCCCATAAGTGGTGGGTTCCGGTGGAGAATAAGGAAGACTTCTTAGAGGTGGTCTGGGGGATCAGGGTTGGCCAAGTTACTTTTTGGCCAATAGTCTGGAGGATCCTGGGACCGGATGACCAGTTTTATGGATATATGTACACGGCCTGGGACCACGTGCTCATTAAGGAGGTTGATAATAAGACGCTGTGGGTGGATGATATACCAATGCCACGCTTTGAGCTTGCCAGTGGCGACAGGCCTGTTAAGTAGGATCGAATCCTACAACGTCAGTTGAAATAAAATATAAACCCGGTTGGTTGACGGGAGTGGTGAGCAGATTTGGATTTTGATTCCATGAAGATCACCCAAGAAATTTTTCAAGTGGGGGGCAGCGGACTCACATCAGCGGAGGATGCGGCCATCTATCTCATCCATTTCGGGGGACATGCCGCCCTGGTGGACGCGGGATGTGGCCGTGCCCAGGAAAAGCTGTTCAAGAACATCAGAGACTGCGCAATTGACCTGGAACAAATAGAATATCTCCTCATCACCCACTGCCACTTTGACCATACCGGGGGCATCCGGGGCATCAAGGAAAGGACCCTATGCAAAGTGGTGGCCCATGAACTGGAAGCACCTTATCTTGAACAGGGTGATGACATGGTCACCGCTGCCAATTGGTATAGCGGATCCCTTGAACCTGTGCAGGTTGATATGAAACTACGAGGTGATGAAGCGGGAATAGATCTAGGCGGAAGGGAAATAAGGGCCATCCATACGCCGGGACACTCGCCGGGCTCCGTGATTTACACGGCAGAATCAGAAGGGCTGAAGATCCTCTTTGGACAAGATGTCCATGGGCCGTTGGATCCGAGTCTTCTTTCCAACAGAGAGGATTATGTGAAGACCCTGAACCTGCTTCTCTCCCTGGAGGCTGACATCCTTTGTGAGGGTCACTTCGGGATTTTCAGAGGAAAAGAGGGGGTGGCAAACTTCATACGCTCTTTTCTATGAGTCTGTCACTTAACAAGAAAAGCGGAGCGATGCTACAATGAGATAGGCGCTCCTGAAACCAAGATTAAGGGGATATTAGATATCCTTGTCCTGACGCCCCGGGCTAAGATCTCTGATCCGGTACTTGGACTGGTAGTCATCGCTCCGCCAATCGTAGATTCACCACTTTTAAATAAATTTGTCAAGTCTTTTTAGCTGGAAGACGAACAACAGACGAGGCAGGGTCATTATGACTCTGCTTTTTTTTGGTTCGTGCGGCTAATAGAGTCATTGAGGAGGCAGTTTGGCCGTCTCATTTGTGCAATAATTCTAAAGGCATGTGCACAATTTGTAACGGAAAGGCAGAGACATAATGGTCTGCAAGTTGATACTTTCTAAGTATTTCAATTAGTTAGTCCTTTGGCATGACTATTGCGAAAAAAATCGGGATATCCAGGAAGTCATCCTCAAAAAAGCCCATCAAACCGGAGGCTCTGCATGTCAAAACCCCGTTTCCTAATCATCTTGGCCACCTGCATGATGCTCTTTGCTCCGGCTCCGACTTGGGCGCTTCAGCAGGTGGTGATCGGCGATTTCTCCTTGGGCGTTGATGAGAACGGGGTCCCATTTGGTTGGCAATTGAAAGAGAGATCAGGAAGGGCCGATTTCTCCATTATCAAAGAGGGCAGTATCCATGCACTGCATCTGCGGAGCAAAGACACCTCATATGCCCTGCAGAAACCAGTGAGTGTGGATCCCCACAAGTATCCGGTATTGTCATGGAAATGGAAGGTGACCAAACTGCCTGAGGGAGGAGATTTCAGGAGATCGAAAACGGACGACCAGGCTGCCCAGCTTTTTGTGGCCTTTTCTGACAGAAAAGTCATCGCCTATATCTGGGACTCAAGCGCCCCTCAAGGATTGATGGAGGATGCATGCGAACTGCCTTTCGTGAGCATTAAGGCCATAGTGGTCCGTTCAGGTCCTGGCGAAACGGGCCAGTGGATTACTGAGAGGCGTAATGCGCACGAGGATTACGTCAAACTCTTCGGTCAGGAACCCCCTAAGATCGGTGGCGTTAGGATACAGATAAACTCCCAACATACGGAGACCTCTGGCGAGAGCTTTTTCGCGGATGTGGTGTTCAGGAAAGGGGAGGAGAAAATTGGAGACCAGGTTCTCACAATGCGTTAGAGGCAAAGGGTTTTCTTAAGCCGACCGGGAACTTCAAATGAGGTAAGGGAGAGCACTTAACGGGCAGGGTCATCAAGGGTCCTGCCTTTTTTTGTAGTGAACACCCTGTTCCACAGGGCCTGGATTCTTCAGTTGTGAACGTTGGCCATGTTTTAAATTCATTCAGCAAAGGAGCAATCGGAGAGATGAACATCAGAAGTAGCTATTTGAGAGGATTTCTATTTGTCATAATACTTATCTTTCTGCAAAACCTCACCGCCTGCAACATAGGTTCATCGTATGATTTTCCGGATTGGGAACACGGGGCATCGGGCCACAGCAATGCCCTTTCGTGGGCAGAGGAGGAAGGGCTGCCCTTGATCGTCTATTTTCATACGGACTGGTGCGGGTGGTGCAAAAAGATGGATGCAGATTATCTTGCTACCGTGGAAATGAAGGCGTTCTTGGAGGGTGTTCCGAAGGTGGAAATTAATCCAGATAAAGGGGCTCCTGAAAAGGCGCTTGCTGAGAAAAAATACCGCGTTACCGGCTACCCCTTTTTTGTGGTCTATTTGCCTGCTTACAACAGTAAGCCCTACAGGTTGCATCCTTTTAGGAGGAATGGCCATTTGAGCGTGGGTCAGTTCATTCAGAACATTGAGGAAAGAATTGCATATGAGTATGATGGGAGGGGATAATGATCTGTTTCTACCCCCCCTCAGCCCATCAGATAACCTCCCATCCCTAAAATTTAGCATCCAATCCAGTTTGATTCCTACCTCTCGTTTCTTTATAATCCTGAAACCTTGTTGTCTAGTCTCGCGGTAAATTCTA
>JASFIT010000201.1:0-8181 GCA_050122535.1 Desulfobacteraceae bacterium
GGCAAGAAGACCTTCAGCCTCAATATCGACCGGGTTGCCGTCAATATCAACGCCTCGCACCTTTACTTGTGCGCTCCGGCTGACTTCAGCCGAAAAATCAATCACGCTCAGGCATGCCTCCTCTTGGACAATATCCCCTTCCGCTAAAACGATTTCAGGATTGATGATGACATTTAGACTTCGACCTGCATCGGCGGGAGAGACATCGTATACGAGAACCCGCTTAGGTTCTCCCACCTGGTTTGCAGCTAGACCGACCCCGGGAGCCGCATACATGGTCTCGGCCATCTTATCCACCAACTTCTGGATTTCCTCATCGATGTCCTTAACGAGCTCAGTGGTAACCCTCAAGATTGGGGCCGGGTAGGTGTATATCTTTATCTTCTCTGCCATGCGCACTGAATCTTTTCTTTTGGGTTTTCCGTATCTAAAAGGAAATTTATTTTGTATAATTGCCTTTTAAATATTATAGCCTAAACCCTAATAAATCAAGGTACTACAAGAATAAACAACCTTGACTTTTCCATGTCTTATCCCTATTCAGTGGACACCATGAAACAGGTCATTAATTTTCTCTTTGAAGTGGGCATGCTAAAAAAGACCCCTCGAACGGGGTATCAGTTCCTCGGATCTGGACAGGAATCGGTGGCTGAGCACTCATTTCGTACGGCCATTATTGGGTATGTGCTCTCCCTCCAAGAACCGGAGGCGGACTCACGAAAAACCACCCTCATGTGTCTTTTCCATGACCTGCACGAAGCGAGGACAGGTGACCACAACTATGTAAACAAGAGGTATGTCCACGTCTACGAAGAGAAGGCAATCCGAGATCTGGCCCAGGAACTGCCTTTTGGTGAGGAGATCATCTCCCTTACCCGGGAATTCCGTGAGGGAGAATCGCTGGAAGCACGTATCTCAAGGGATGCGGATCAGATTGATCTTATTCTTGAGTTAAAAGAGCAGCAAGATTTGGGCAACGAATCTGCCGGAGAGTGGTTGTACTATGCCGAAAAAAGGCTCCTCACGGACAGCGCAAAGAGGCTGGCTAAAAAGGTCATGAATACGAAATTCACCGACTGGTGGTTTGAGAAGAAGACGGAGTGGTGGGTAAATGGTCCTGCAAATGATGAAAAGGAACATGATTAATACCTCTCTCCTCCAATCCGGGGCTGTCATGAGGGTCAGTCTGATCCTCTCCTTTTTCTTTCACGTTGTCGCAATCCTAGTATTGCAGGAGGCCTTTCCCTTGCAATGGCCCGTGGAAGACCTCCGAACCTTCCGGGTGGACCTGATCAGACCCCCTGTCGAAGATATGGATCCCGAGGAACTCTCTGCTCCTGATATCTCGCGAACTGAACAAGAGGCAAAGCCACCCCCTTCACTGGACCAAGATACCATCTCCTTGGATACAAAGGATGAAAGATATGTGACCTATGCGAAGCTCATCAAGGAGAGGATTGGATTCCACTGGAAATATCCACCAGATGCGTTGGAAAGGCTTCTGGAAGGGAAACTGATGGTGGTTTTCAGCCTTGCCAGAAAAGGGGAAGTGATCCAAGTAAAACTCATGAAAAACTCTGGGCATGAAATTCTCGATAGGGAAGCCATCCGAGCCATCAAGGCCGCGGCCCCCTTCCCTCCCTTTCCAGGGCATGTAAGAGTAAGCCGCCTTAATATAAAGGCAAGCTTTGATTATCGTCTCACATCCAAGAAGAAGAATAAATAATAGACATCATTTTCCTTATCCATCTTTAATTAATCCTATCTTGACTAAACGAATATAGTGATTATCATTGTGTTATCATACCTGTGGATTTCTAAAAGAATAAAGAGATGAGAGGGATATGTCGGGTAAAGATTACTATCAAATTTTGGGTGTCTCTAAATCAGCCTCTCCTGAGGAAATAAAAAAGTCCTACCGTAAGCTTGCCCTCAAATACCATCCGGATCGAAACAAGGGAGATAAAGGGGCTGAGGCCAAATTCAAAGAAATCAGTGAGGCCTATGCGGTCCTGAGCGATCCGGAGAAGAAAAAACATTATGACATGTTCGGCGCGGACGGCTTCCACAAGCGATTTACCCAGGAAGACATCTTCCGAGACTTTGACTTTGGGACTATCTTCAAGGAATTTGGCTTTGGCACCGGAGGACGGGGCCCAAACATCTTTAGCCAGATCTTTGGAGGTCCAGGGCAGACCCAATATAGGAGTGGAGGACCTTTTGAAGGGGCCTATGGGGGTTTTGGCGGTCAACCTCAAGGCATGAGAGGCCAGGATCTGGTCTATGAGCTATCCGTCACATTGGAAGAAGTGGTAACCACCACAGACAAGGTCATCTCTTACCAGGTTGGTGGTCATCATCAAAAGGTCTCCGTTAAAGTCCCAGCAGGCATCTCAAGCGGGAAAAAGCTGAGGCTCAGCGGGAAAGGTCAGCCCGGTGCTTACGGAGGTCCTAACGGAGACCTTTATATTCAGATCAGGGTTATTGACCATCCTCTCTTTAAGAGGGAGGGCGATAATCTCATCCTGAACAGGGAAATCAAGTTCTCAGAGGCCCTTTTGGGGACGGAAATTGAGGTTCCAACCATTGACAAGAAGACATTACGTCTCAAGATACCTCCCGGCACCCAGAGCAACGCCAAATTCAGGCTAAAAGGACATGGCGTGCCCCGTATGAATCGTAGTGGTCGGGGGGATGCCTTTGTTCAGGTAACCATAGGCATACCCAAGAAACCCAACAAAAAGCAAAAGGCATTAGCGGAAGAGCTGGCAGAAGCGGGGCTGTAACATGAAAGCCTTATGCGTGTTTTCAGGAGGCCTGGACAGCATGCTGGCTGCGGAACTGATAAGGGCCCAGGGCATTGATGTCCTGGCCCTTTTTTTTGAAACGCCCTTTTTTGCATCACCCAAGGCCAGAAAATCTGCTGAAAGTATAGGCCTGCCCATCAAGGTTGTGGATATTACAGAAAGGCATCTGGAGATGCTTAAGAACCCGAAACACGGTTACGGGGGACACATGAACCCATGCATAGATTGCCATACTTTGATGATACGTATTGCAGGCGAGATGCTTGAGCAGGAGGGAGCGAGCTTCATCATCACGGGCGAGGTGTTAGGCCAAAGGCCCATGTCACAAAACCTAAAAGCGTTGTCCATGGTCGCCTCAGAGAGCGGCTTTCAGGATCTTATCCTGAGGCCCCTTTCGGCTAAAAGACTGCCAATAAGCCTTCCTGAGGAAAAGGGATGGGTGGATAGGGAAAAGCTTTTGGGTCTTTCTGGTCGATCTCGCAAACCCCAGATGGAACTGGCCAGACGGTTGAACATGAAGGATTATCCATCTCCAGCGGGTGGCTGTTTGTTAACGGATGAGGTCTTTTCTCGACGCCTGAAAGATCGACTCGCTGCCGCACCCCACTTGGAGTCGAGAGAGATTGAACTGCTGAAATTGGGTCGCCACTTCCGGATCGGTCCTCAGACTAAACTGGTTGTGGGAAGAAATGAAAAGGAAAACAGGACAATACATGCCTTGTCTAAAGAAACAGATCTATTGCTGAGAACGGTCTCCGTTCCCGGACCCACAGCTCTTGTGTTGGGTGATCTAACCCCTGAACTGGAGGAACTGGCAGCCTCTGTGACAGTCTCTTACAGTGATGCGGGGAATAACGAATTGACAGAGGTTTCTTTGACTGGAAGCGGGAAAGACGGGGTGAGAATGGCGAAAGGAAGGGATAAGAGGGGATTCAGGAGCTACATGGTCTAGTAAAGAACCCGGGCCTAGAGGATGCGGCCTTGATTTGCCCTTAGAAGGGCTTCATTACGCTATCGCCTTTAGAGTGCCTAAAGTGTTTTGAAGTGACTAAAGCGCCTAAAGTGAGCTAAAGTGCCTAAAGTAATATCGTGATCTTTAGATCACTTAAAACGCATTCTATCGGCCAAGGCGTAGCCGAATACATCTGACCTGGCCCAGAGGACCAGGTTTCTGACTTCAAAATAAAGGCGATGGAGAGCCGTTATTTTCTCAAAAGTTTTTGTAAAAAAGCCTTCTCTCTCATTTCAGTGACCCTTTTTTCCATCTCCTTTATCTTCTTCTTGTGGACGTCTATTTGAACCTCCGCACTGCGCACCCTTTCATCAATTTTGTGCACCTGCATGGTCAAGTTCATCACTTCCACCTTCTCCTCTCTATTCAGCTCACCGCCGGGTATAGCATCCAGCTTTCCCACCACTTCAGTTCTCTCACCCTCGAGCCTTGCAATGAGCTTCATTTGTTCTTCCACGTGGATTTTGCTCTGATCTAGCTCTTTCAGAATGGCTTCCTCGGACTCCATGGTGAAATATAGGTAGGAAAAAACCATGACACCAACCAGAACAAGAACCCCCATGACTTTAAATGCCAAGCTGAACAATCCAACGATCAGATGCCCTAGGGATTTAATGCGAACCACTTGAGCTAAAATGGCTTCTTTCTTGGTATAGCCTTTCACGTCCCCTGCCACCTGCTCCCTTATGGCATCCACCGTGTCCACCAAGGCGTCGACCTTGGCCTCCAGTTCACTACCCAATTCACCCACACTGCATTTCTTGGTGATATCCTTGTCAGGCTCTTGCAGACGCTGGGCCGTAATCTGAATGCCTTCTAAGACCTGGTCTGTATCCACTTCCTCTACAAATTTCCCCGGATACTGCTTTTTGAGGGACGAGATGTCTCTTTTGAGCTTTTTTAGATGGGAATCAATGGTAAGGCCGATCTTTTTCAAAAAGACGGCGTCACAAAGGTAGGCGTTTCCTATACTCAGCATGAGGGCCATGTCCCTTATGCCGTGTATGCTTCTGAAGGATTCTTGATGCTCGGAAGCCATGAAAATCTCTTCTGCCTAGATGGGTCTCTCTTGCTTGGACAACATCTCCAGCAAACCATAATCCTGCGAGGCCAGGACGATAAATAATTAAGTTTATCATATTTATGCCCACTTTTCCATTATATTTTCAAGGTGTTGCAAGGAAGGGACCCTGCTCTATCCTCCCCAGGGCATTTTGGCGTAGACCTGGTTAAGCTTATCACGATATTTTCTAAAGAAATTCTCATGACCCTTTTCCCAGCCTGAGAGCCTGAGGAGAGCCTTTTTCGCCTCCCCTTCTGTCTGGCTCGCCATATTCGCATAGAACTCGCTCAGATCCTTTTCAATAAGCCAAGCCGTATTGAAGACAGTCACATCTGGGACCATGGATCCCTCCAGACATTGCTGAAGAAACTCGGAGTTGGCCCGTTCATCAAAATAATTGGTCGGTTCCATGACCACCTCTTCTAAACTTTCCAGATCGATGTCTGATCCCTCCCCAAGTCCTTTCAGGATGCGATCGATATACTCGATATGCTTTTCCTCCTCTTTGATCAAGCGCTTGAATGCGCTGACCGCCGCGCCGATTCCCATTCGCTGAATGGAGGTTTCGAAAAAGCTTTTCCCCGTATGCTCCTGATTTAGGGCATATTCAAAAATCTTGATCAAATTCTTTTGTTGGTCCATGTCAACCCTTTCTTTCCTCGCCTGTAGATCATCTAGAAATGGAGGATTAGCGATACTCCCCGCCATAAGGGGCGGGGCATCTCGTTTTGCTATAAAAGATCTCCTCCAACTCGAGAGGCTGTGTCAAAATTCGTCATCCCGGCCAAATCCCGAGGCCTGTCCAGCGAAGCTTCAGCGAAGACGGAAGCGGGATGCTCGCCCTGTTGAATCTCGCCTTTAGCGAGTGCGCAAAGCGCAATTCAACAGGGCGAGCCGGGATCCAGAATGATTTGATTTTTCCCTAGCTTCCTGGATTCCGGGTCTCGCCCAACCCCCTATCAAGCCTGTCCCTGTGAAAACAGGGATACGGGGCAGGCTTACAGGGCTCGCCCGGAATGACAGCTCTATTGAATCACGACACAGCCTGAGCCCTCTCCACCCTGACGGCACAGACCTTGAATTCCGGGATCCTGACCGTGGGATCGTGGGCCGGATTGGTGAGGATATTGGCATTACTCTCCACGAAGTGGAAGGGCATAAACACTATCCCTTCCCTGACCCGCTCAGTCACCATGGTCTTGGCCGTAATGTCACCGCGGCGCGATGTCACCTTCACGGAATCACCCTGTGAAATTCCCATCTGACTGGCGTCCGTGGGGTTCACTTCCAGGTATCCTTCTGAGACTTCCGCATTAAGGGAGGGAGAGTTTCGAGTCATGGTCCCCGTGTGATAGTGGACATGTACGCGCCCTGTCGTAAGCCACAAGGGGTACTCCTCATCCACCACCTCGGCGGGTGGTTGATGTTCTGCGCTGTGAAAGAGACCCTTGCCCCGGACGAACTTATCTTTGTGAAGAAACTTGGTCCCAGGGTGTTCTGGATTGGGACATGGCCATTGTAGGCCTTCACCCTCTAAACGATCATATGAAATACCCCCATACTGAGGTGTCACACTGGCAATTTCCCTCATAATGGCATCCGGGGACTCATAATCCATGGGATAACCGAAACGATTGGAGATCTGTTGGATGATCTCCCAGTCCGGTCTTGAATCTCCTACCGGCTCAATGGCTTGTCTTACCCGCAAAACCCGTCGTTCCGTATTGGTAAATGTGCCATCTTTTTCCGCAAATGAGGTCCCTGGCAAGACCACATGGGCGAACTCCGCGGTAGGTGTGAAAAAGATGTCCTGCACCACGAGGAGTTCGGCGCTTTTGAGGGACTTTTCTACGTGGTTGACATCCGGATCGCTCAACATGGGATTCTCTCCCACCACAAAGAGGGCCTTTACCGAGCCCTCAAGGAGTCCTGACATCATCTGCGGGATCGTGAGCCCCACTTTGTCTGAAAGCTGTGCATTCCAAGCAGATTCGAACTTTTCCTTGATGTCCAGCATCGTGACGGCTTGGTACCCGGGATACACATTTGGGAGGCTCCCCATATCACATGCACCCTGGACGTTGTTCTGACCCCGCAAAGGATTAACGCCCGTGGACGCCTTGCCCATGTTTCCTGTAAGCATAGCCAGATTGGCCAGAGACTTCACGTTATCCACACCAGAAGTATGCTGGGTGATTCCCATGCAGTAGACGATGGAAGCCGCCTCTGCGCTGCCATACATTTCAGCGATCTTGATAATATCCTCAGCGGCCACACCCGTGATTTCGGCCACCTTGTCAGGGGAGTAGTGCTCGATAACCTTGAAAAAGTCCTCAAATCCCTCAGTCCGCTCCTCTATGAAGACCTGATCGTGCAAACCCTTCTCAAGAATCACATGCATGATGCCATTGAGGAGGGCCACATCAGTACCCAGGTTCTGAGACACATAGATGTCGGCCATTGAGGCAAGATGGATCTTGCGGGGATCCGCGACGATCAGCTTGGCTCCCTTCTCTTTTGCCCTGAAGATTCGCGTGGCCACCAGGGGATGGGAGGAGGTGGTATTAGAACCTGTAACAAAAATGCAGTCAGCGTCCTCCAACTCGTCTACCGAGTTGGTCATGGCTCCACTCCCAAAGGCCGCGGCAAGACCTGCCACAGTGGAAGAGTGTCAGAGACGCGCGCAATGATCCACATTGTTTGTACCCACTGCAGCTCGCGCGAATTTCTGGATCAGGTAGTTCTCCTCATTGGTGACCTTGGCTGAGGCCAAGAAGGCGATGCTGTCGCTGCCGTTGGCTTCTTTGATCTCCTTTAGCCTTGAGGCCGTATAGTCTAGAGCCTCATCCCAAGATACTTCTTTGAGCGCACCATTTTTGCGGAGCAGCGGTTGCGTGAGCCGTTCGGGACTTTGAACAAATTCATGGATGTTCCAACCTTTGACACAAAGTTTTCCTCTGTTTACAGGGCTGGTTTTGCTGGGAATGGTCCCGATGATCTGACCATCCAAGACCTCAAGATAGAAATTGCATCCGCAGCCGCAATAGGCGCAGGTCGTAAGCACGGTTTTGTATTCCATTGGGTGTTCCTCTAATCCTTACCTTAGAACGAACCCTTTTTGTTCGTTCTGAAACCCATTCGTAAATCTTTTTCTCATCTATTCTTCAGGCGCCTCGCCCAGAATATTCAACGGGGATTTCTCGTCAGTTGCATATCCTGTTCGGTAGTGGAATTCATCATCCAGAATATCCGCTACTTTCTTGTATAGGGTCCTCAGGGGGATGTCCGCAGGACAGGCT
>JASFIT010000202.1:0-8180 GCA_050122535.1 Desulfobacteraceae bacterium
AAATCTCGAAAGGTATCGCCTGTTCTCGGGCTGTGCAATCCAGACGGTATCTGGAGCCATATCAGCCAGCTTTTCTCTCAGCGCGCTGACCCGTTCCTGGAAAGCGGATCTTTTCATATACCGACATTACCAAATTCATAAACCAATTGCAATTCTTGATCCCTCCCTTTGTCCCCCTTTGTAAAGGGGGGTCTCGGCCTGCTCGCAATCCCGCTGAGCGGCCGCATGAGGCCTCATGCTTTTCGGTGGGGTGCCTGCCCGCCATCGCGAGCCTGTGCTCGCTCAGGCGAGGCGGGCGGGTGAAGATGTCACCGTTCAGTCGGTTTTGAAAGAGCCCCAATACCCCCGTTAGAGAATGCCGCTTAGCCTGGGGGCTTTTCAAACGTCTAAAGTATTACGGGTTTCTCATATATCTAAAGTGGTTTTCGGGATGCGATACGAGATGTGGACAGGAGAAGTGGGATTAGAAGTCCATCTTCAGAGCAAGACCGAGGCCACCCCTGGTGGTAAAAAGGTTTAGATTAAGCCGGTCGGGTAGGTTCCGACGAAAATCATTTCTCACCTTCCTGTTGTATTTGTGGGCACTGTTAACGGCGCTGTATATGTTTCCCGTATACCAACCCGCTTCCACCAGTAGAAGTATACTACCGAGCACCTGAAGGTCCTCGTCAAAGGCTTCGATGGCCGCCCAAATGGTAAGCCCATTGAGGAGAAATGCCACCAGTGCATCTTTAGGACGCTCACAGTAGAGATGTCCCAGGCCGGGAATGATGGCCAGGACTCCTGCGGTAGCGGGTCTTTTGTAGGGTAATTCCGCCCCTTTCAGGCTCACTTTTGCAAGATCTTGCGAATTGGGATAAAGAGGGCTGCTTTTCTCCACCATCATGAAGGTCTCTGATGCCTCCTGCCACTTGTCCTCCTTCATGCGACTCCAGGCAAGTCTATACTGAGCGGCATGCTTCACGTCCAGATGCGGATACGTCTCTATCACCTTTCTGAAATATTGTTGTGCCTCCTTCAGAAGACCTTCCCTGTAATAGGATTCACCCATCAAGAATAGGGCTTTCCCGCCTACTGGCCTGGTAGAATAGCTTTTGTAGACCTTTTCCAGGGCCTTTCTCGCCGACCCATAATTTTTTGCTTTGAGATGGCAAAACCCAATCAGATAGCCGGCCTGAGGAACCTTCTCATTTTCCGGGAAAAAATGGATAAAGCGCTCGAACTCAGCTATCGCCCTCAAGTATTCCCCCCTTTCCATGGTCTGCCGCGCAAACTGGAATTGATCCTCGCTGTCAATGGTAATCTGAACGGATAGGGCCGAGGCAGGGAGTAATAGGAAAATAAAAAAAAGGGGGAGAAAAAGGGATAGGCACCTATTCATGATGTTTTCCATCCCGCGGGTACCACCAGAAATCATTGTTTTCTACGGGGTCAAGAATCAGCACCTCCCCATCAGAATGTATGTAGGGGGAAACAGTGGTCTCCTCCTTGCCTTCATGAATAAGACGGTCCACGGTCATAACCCATCCGATGAAGAAGCCATGTTTTTTAATGGCCTGCTCAGCATAGGAAGAGCAGGAGGGAAAGCTTGGACAACGGCCAGCATCCACCGGTGAGATGTGATTCTTGTAAACGGAGAGGAGCCACTGTGCTGGGTTGAATCCTGAGGCCTCCTCAGAGGAAGGAGAATCGGATTGTCTGGAGATTTCCTCTTCAGCGAAAACGCCAGGGGTATGGCCACTCGTTACGAAGAAAAATACAAAGCATAGAAGAGTAAGTACCTTCATTAACGCGTTCATAGAATTCTCCCTGTGATGGGAAAAATGGCCAGAATATGCGGGTTGGCCATGGACCCTAATGAACAACAGCAAATAAGTCAAGATGATAACAGGGCTTCTCAAACCCTGAAAGTTGACAAAAATCGCTAACCGAGGGAAAATACTTCTCAATATCTCAAGTAGTTACATTTCGAGGGTTTCCTGCTTGAAACAAAGCAACATGGAGAAAATCCCCAGTCCCGATAGGTTTCTAACAATAAGATGTACTAAATTGTCCCCTTATGCCTGTTTATGAATATACAGCCCTTGATAAGGCTGGCAAGAGCAAGACCGGTATTATTGATGCGGACAGCGCCGTAGCGGCCCGGCATAAACTCCGAGGCACCGGAATCTTCCCCGTAGAGGTGAAAGAGACCACGGCCAGGCCCAAGGATCAACCCTCTGGCCAGGTCGCTGTTTCCACCCTTTTTAAGCGTATAAGACCAGGAGAGATCTCCGTTGTCACGCGACAGTTATCCACCCTGTTGGGAGCTGGGATTACACTCGTCTCTGCATTGGAGGCACTGATAACTCAGGTGGCGAACCCGCTGCTCAAGAAAATTATGGCGCAGATCAAGGAATCCGTCAATGAGGGGAACAGCTTTGCCTTCTCTTTGTCCCAACATCCCAAGGTCTTTTCACAAATCTATATCAATATGGTCCGAGCCGGAGAGGCCTCCGGTTCCCTTGATCTGGTTCTGGACCGCCTGGCCGAATACAGCGAACACCAACAGGCCCTGAGGGGACGGGTTAAAGCGGCCCTGGCCTATCCAGTCTTCATGTTTTTTATTGGGACCCTGGTTCTCCTCTTCCTGGTCGCCGTTGTTGTCCCTCAGATAACAAAGGTGTTCAGCGACATGCATCAGACCCTCCCTCTACCCACTCTGATCTTGATAAATGTGAGCGAGTTCCTAAAGGCCTTTTGGTGGCTCCTCCTTGCAGGCCTGGTGGCTGCCATCATATTGCTGAAACAATTTCGCAAAACCCCTAGGGGCAGTTACATTTGGGATGAGATCAAGATACGTGTTCCTCTTTTTGGTTCGATTAGCCTGAGATTGGCCATCGCCCGATTTGGAAGGACACTTGGTAACCTGCTTGATAGTGGTGTTCCCCTTCTGACCGCTCTGCAGATCGTGCGCAATATCGTCAATAATGTGCTGATCGCGGATGTGATCGACAAGGCCATGGATGAGATTCAAGCGGGGAAGAGCCTTGCCGCCCCTCTATCTCGGAGCAGCTGGTTTCCGCCCATGGCCCTACAGATGATATCTGTGGGAGAGCAGAGCGGAGAGTTGGAGAAAATGCTTAACAAGATTGCGGATATCTATGAAAGGGAGGCGGAAACCCAGATCACGGCCATGACATCAATGCTCGAGCCAGTCATGATCCTGGTGATGGCGTTAGTTGTGGGATTTATGCTCATCTCCATCTTACTCCCCATATTTGAGATGAACCAGCTGATAAAATAGCTTCTTTTCATGAAGCTATTTCATGTAACGTAGCTAAGCCACTGTCGAAAGACCGGCGTCTGGGAGGGTGATGGAAAATGTCCAGATGCAAGGCTTCCGAAATCCCGAGGAACGAGGCGTACATGGAAGTACGCCGCAGTGACTTGCCCTGTTAAATCGGCTTCGCCGTCTCGCGTAGCGAGAATTTAACAGGGCGGGGGATGAGGGTAACGCAGCCCTTCGACTTTGCTCAGGGCGGTGAGCCTGCCGAACCGCAGATGGGCGTTTTCCGACAGCCTCTACGCCACTTTAAACAGAAAAGGAGTGAGTAATCCTATGAAAAATATAATTTTCCTCTTCAGGGCCGCGAAGCCGCAAGTTATGAAATTTTGGACCAATCGTCCAAAATTTCATGCAGGTTTTACGCTCATTGAAATCATGGTGGTCATAGTGATCCTTGGTATCTTGGCCACGCTCATTATTCCCAGGTTTATGGGCAGAGAGGAAGAGGCACGGCGTACCATGGCCCGGGTCCAAATGGGGAGCATGGAGACTGCTCTGAAGCTCTACAAGCTTGACAATGGTGTCTATCCCTCCACGGAACAGGGTCTGCAGGCCCTCGTTGAACCACCCACCATCGGTCGACTTCCCCGCAAATGGCGGGAAGGTGGATACTTGGAAAAAAGCAGGGTCCCTCTGGACCCATGGGATAATGACTACATTTATTTGTCGCCTGGCGTTCATGGAGATTTCGACCTGATCTCATATGGGGCTGACGGAGAGCCTGGCGGAGAAGGGAACAATAAGGATATCAATAATTGGGAGATGGAATAGTTTCCTGACGAGACGAGTGATGCTTCGTGAGAACAAAGGATTTACATTGATCGAATTAACAGTGGTCGTTGTTCTAATCGGCATTATGTTGACCCTGACGGTCCCCAGGTTCCAAACGGCCATAGTGACGGACGATCTGAAGGCAACGACGCGCAAGATGGTTGGCATGATTAAAGGCCTTAGGGACGAAGCCATTCGGGAGCAGAGGGTCTATTTTCTACACTTTGATCTGGAATCCAACCGGTACTGGATAGACTCTACCGGCATGACCGAGGAAGAACGGGCCCGCGCAGCGGAGAAGGCCTACACCCTGCCTGAAAGGGTTCAGGTCCTGGACATCTGGTCCAGCAGCAAGGGCAAGAAAATGACGGGTCAGACAGTAATCCGATTTAGTAAGAAAGGATATGTCCAACCATCGGCGATCCATCTGGGTGCAGATGATGGCAGGGAGTTCACCCTTGTATTGAGCCCTTTTCTGGGAAGGGTCGAGGTCTATGATAGATATATAGAATTTGAGGAAATATGATGGGAAAAGAGGACGGCGGCTTTACACTCCTTGAAGTGATGGTGGCAATAGCCCTGATTGCCATTGCCTTGACGGCTGTGTTGGGCTCGCAGTCTCAGAGTGTTTCTCTGGCGGGTGAAGCAAGGTTCAACACAACGGCGGCCTTGCTGGCCCAGAGGAAGATGGCCGAAATCGAGCTTCTGGATCCTGAGGATTTGACTGCCGATTCAGGGGATTTTGGTGAAGATTTCCCCGACTACACCTGGCAGTCGAGTGTGAGCAATGTGATGCTTGATCGTGCCGACAATGTCTCTGATCATCTTAAGCAGGTTGACCTCACCATCTCCTGGGGTGAGGAGGAGCTATTCCAATATGGGCTAAGAGTCTATCGTTTCTTCCCAAGAAGGCCATAATACCGTGAATGCCATAACCTCACCACGTCATATGAATCGTAATAACCGAGAGGGGTTTACGCTCCTGGAGATCCTACTCGCCATGTTTATCTTCGCCATTGTACTCTCAACACTCTATACCGCCTATACCGGAACATTTCGAAATGTGGATGAGACCGAATCCCAGGCAGATATTTACCGGATGGCACGGATCGCCCTAGAAAGGATGGCGGAAGATTTGGAATCTTCTTATATTCCCCCTCGGGCAGTCGGTGCAGAAACCGAAACTGGGACCCTGAACCCGCCTGCCTTTGTGGGAGAAACGACCCAAATCAGTGACAGAAGTGCCGACAACCTTCTTTTCTTTTCCAGGGCGCATCTTGTCTTTGACGAGGAAGAAGTAGACACCACAGCCGCTCGGATCGCATATAATGTTCGACAGAGTGAGGAGGACGAAGAGGTCTTTTTACTCTACCGGTCAGATACGCCGGGGTTTGAAGAGGAGCCGGAGCAAGGGACAGGCGGATTGCTCCTTTGTGATGGCCTGCATGCGGTAAATTTCACCTATTACGACGACGAGGGCCGCGAGTATGATCGCTGGGATTCCACGAATGAGGAGTTTAAGGGCAGATTGCCCGTCATGGTCTCCATTGGATTGGAGTTTGTTAACAAGAGAAACCCTGAAGCGCCGCTCAAATTTGTGTCAGGTGTGGTGCTTCCCATGGCCCGGGAGAAATATGAGAAGGCGCCTTAAAGACTGCAGGGGTTTTGCCCTCCTTCTGACCGTACTAATCATCAGCCTGATGGTTACATTGACGCTTCAGTTCAATACGTCTATGCGCTCTGAGTTGTATGCGGCTGCAAATATGCGAGACAACACGAGGCTGAGCGCCATAGCCAAGTCCGGATTCCACTATGCCCTTGCGGTCCTATTTGAAGATGCCTCAGAAAACGGCTTTGACTCCCTGCTGGAACCCTGGGCAGATCCGTTGACCCTTTCTGCCAATTCGGACGCCATGTTTGTGGAGGGCCGTTTTGAAGTCCAGATCATTGATCATTCTGGAAGGATTCAGATCAACAGACTGGTCCAGCAAGAGGGTCAGGAGAAAGGAAAGTATATCAAAGGACAGAAAGACCTCCTGAAAAGATTTCTCAGTTCTGAACAGTTCGATCTTGATCCCGAAGAGGTTGACAACCTTATAGACGCCATTAAAGACTGGATTGATCCTGATAACGAGGCCACCAAATTTGGAGCGGAGAGCTCCTATTACCAGACCTTGGAAAGACCTTACTCATGCAAAAATGCGCCCTTGGAATTCCTGGAAGAACTCCTTCTCATCAGAGGGATCACCAAGGAGCTCTTTTACGGGACCAAGGGAAAACCGGGGCTTGAATACTATTTGAGTCCTCAGGGGGACGGAAGGATCAACATCAATACAGCCAATCCCCTGGTCCTAAGATCCCTTTCCGAGCATCTGGATCAGGAAATGGTGGAAGGTATCATCGCATACCGTGAGAATGAGAAGAACGACCTAAGCCAGCGTGGATGGTATAAAAAAGTGCCAGGGATGAGCAGTGAGGTATCCATTGATGATCTCATCACCACCTCAAGCACCCATTTTGAGATTAGATCAGAAGGGCTCAAGGACACCATGCGTAAGCGGCTGCGGGGCATGGTGGAGAGAAAAGAGGGTGCCCTGAGAATTCTGTCTTGGAGATTGGAGTAGCCGTGCCCGGTAAGATTCTAGGCCTTGACATAAGTGGGGATTCGGTAACCGCCGTCCAGATCCTGAGCGGGCTGAAAGGGTATCAAGTCACTGCCTGCGCACAGGTTATTATTGAGGAGGATGGTGGACTTGAAGGAGCCCTGAAAGGGCTGTTCGAACAGATGGACCTAAAAAGTGATACCTATCTCACCTCAATCCCTGCGGAGAATGTCTCCTATCGCAACCTTCAAATGCCCTTTAAGGAACCGAAAAAAATCAGGCAGACACTCCCTTTTGAAATAGAAACGGTGGTCCCTTTTCCCAGCGAAGATCTGGTGGTGGATTTTACGATTGTAGAAAGGGCAGACGAAAGTGAAGTCCTGGGCGTCTCCGTAAAAAAGGCCTATATTGTCCAATATTTGGCGCAATTGCAGGCCAATGGCATTGATCCGCAGGTTCTGGATATTAGATGCGTCCCCACCGTTTCATGGCTCCTAAGGCAAGAAGGTACGCCTGATGATGGGCTCCTTCTCGAGATAGGTGCGAAAAGGAACCTGATGATCCTTTATCTCAAAAGACATATTGCCTTAATTCGCACCTTTGCCGCTGACGGGGTTGCCCCTGACAGCCCCAAATCAGATGCCAGTAACAGTGAAGTGGTGTCCTCGGCCCCGGAGGAAATTGAATCTCGCTTGAGGACCTTTTGCACAAACGTACAAAATACGATGCATGCCTTTGCATGGCAGATAAAGAAGGAAATCCGCCCTGAAAAGGTCTTTTTTACAGGCACTGGAGTCCTCTATCCGGAGACGGGAGACCTCTTGGAACGATTCCTGGGTATTCCGGTTGAACAGGTGGATCTGCGAGGGAACAGAAAGGTTCGGTTGGAAAGCGATGTGGCCAGGGTTTGGAATCCCGGGTTGATGGATAATGCTCTCGCCCTTGCGTTGCGGGACGATAGGCAGGGTCAGGGATTCAATTTCAGAAAAGGTGCATTCGAGGTTAAGAAGCACTATTCCGCTCTCAAGGCCTGGATTCGAAAGGCAGCCCTGTTCCTCATCATTATCCTTTCCCTTTTGGCCGTTGATCTGGGTACGGACTATTACCTTTTGAGAAAGCGATATACCGCACTGGATCAAAACATCAAACAGATCTTCAGGAAGACATTTCCAGAGACGAGAAGGATCGTGGATCCCGTGCAGCAGATGAGGGTGAAAATCAATGAAATGAAAAGCTCAACCCACCCAGGGGTCAAGGCAAACCATGGGGTCCTACAAATTCTAAAGGATATTTCACAGCGTGTTCCCAAGTCCACGGATATGAAAGTAACCAGGTTGGTCGTGGATCCTGAAACAGTCCGAATGAGTGGAGACACCGATACATTTAATGCCGTGGATACCATAAAGAACAGACTGGAACCTTCAGCCTATTTCAGTGCGGTGACCATCACATCAGCCAATCTTGACAGGACGGGAAAG
>JASFIT010000203.1:0-8165 GCA_050122535.1 Desulfobacteraceae bacterium
GCAAAGGAGGTATACTTGTGAGCGAAGAAGGAATCAATGCATGGTGTATTCTGGCAACAATTCTGGCGATTGCAATTGCGCTTTTTCTGGCCATCCACCCCTCTAACTCTCCCTCTTCATCAAGCATCTCGATAGCGTCCGTGATCGGTCACCTGTTCACTCCCTAAGTTCTCCATTTCTTTTCGCCATTGCCTGGTCTGAGGGTATCAGACCGATTTCCATTATGGAACTTCCAAACTCACCTGTTCATTTATTGGTGAGCTTGGGAAGAAATAAATCTATTCTCTATTGTCAAACGGGCAGAGTCATCGCGGCTCTGATTTCTATTGCCATCCTTGCAATCTTCGCCTTTCAAGGCACAAAATCTTTACAGATTCGAAAAAAGGGATTGACACGCCTTGTCTGCTGAATTATACTGTCTAGGATTGCTAGGCAAAATCTCTTCTACGCCCCTGAAGCCTTGTTTTCAGGGGCTTTTCTTTTGCCTGCAGTTCCCGCCCTCTTTTCTTGACCATTGTCTACTTGGACATCCAGCCTAGGCATCATCCAATTCCTTAGCCGAAAATCAGGGGTTTCCACTACAAAAATAAGGGGTTCCCCGATTGACCCACAAAAGGCAGACCCATTATGCTGCCAGGCTTAGTGGATAGGCCATATTAACCAGTCAGCAGATTATAGGGGGAAGGATTTTGCATTGCTCCTTATGGCCTATCCCAAAAACTAAGACTATCCCTTCCACAGATCTCCTATAGATCCAGCGTGGGCCTCCTTTGGCTTGGCCCATCATTCCAAAGAGCGTTATCCGCGCTGGTTAGCGCCCCAAGTCGTCCTCCCCTGAAGTTTCGGCTTTGGGGCGTTTTCTTTTGCTTTCCACAGAGATTGACAAAAACGCCCATTTTCGCTAGCTTTTTCTCAGGTTGGGAGACGAACGATAACCCTAAAGGGGAGTGGGAGATGGCTTAGCGTAAAAGACCCAATTTCTCGGTAGAGATATTGGGTCTTTGTATTGGATGGCAGGCATTCGTTTCCCTGCCATTCCTTTTTGAAAGAACAGGGGGTTAGGCAGCCTCAAATGGTAAGTCTGATTTTGGGAATTCTTAGATTTCTCTTTAGAACTCTCGTTGAATTGGTCATGGGCGTTCTCATATTGATCGCCTTCTCCCCTGCGTTGGTCGGTATGGGCATCATTGGTTTTCAGTTCTTCGTGTGGCTCGTTACAGAGAGTTGGACCCCGATTCCACTTGCGGATGCCCTTGAAGTCCTAGGCGTTGATCTGCGTTCTCTAGATCAGATGCAGGCCTGGGAGAGGTTGGCACAAATCATCAGATTTTGGTTAAATGCAATTCCTCTATCATCATGCTTTTTATTTGCAGGACTCCTTCTGAGCGGCTTTATGGCTTACATTCGATGGAACCTTTTGGACATCTTTGAATAAACTCAATGAGATGGCCATAATTAGGGGGGAGTATAAGCTAAGCACCAAGGCAACATTTCTCAAAGCAGGTGGGGCTCTGTATCTGTTAAGGGGAAGAATCAGAGTGGCTAAAATAGATCAAGAAAAAGCCCGTGCAGTTCGCAAATATCTGAAAGAAGAATTTCCAGCATGCCTCGTTGACTACAAAAAAAATGATAATAAACAAACATGGGCTGCTACTTGGGATTTCAGAGTCGTATGTAAGGGAAATTTCCTCACCGCAGTGATCTGTCAATCTGTTTGGATGACCCACGATGCCTCCAGTATCTACAACTATTTGAAACGGATCTCTCTCGCCAACCTACTTCGAGAAAATCCCAGCAAGCCTGTCATAATCAAGAAATGAGTGTATTGGAGTGTTTTACTTGTCTTTCTGAACTTCGACTCCAGTCTATTTAGAACCTCTACGGAGAGGGCAGTCAGGTAGCCCTGCCTTGCGTCTGGCATTTTTAACGCGTTCCCTGTCCGCTAGGTTCTTGTAGAGCCCTGGTCCCCGGCCAATGCAGTATTTGGGATTTATCCTGAGGACTTCCTTGGCTTCTGTGCGGGCCTCCTCTAGACGGCCTGCCCGGCTATAGGTGTCTGCAAGGAAAACATGCGTAAGAACATCATTAGGTGCCAACTGCAGCGCTTCTTTAAGGGCAGCGATAGCCTCCTCATCGTCTTCCATAAGACGACTGTAGTCCTTTGCATTCGCACTGAGAATTGCTGCCAGCTTCCGTTTGGCCTGTTCCTAAACCATGGGATCACCTCCCCAAATAAAAAACCTCCCATGGGATAAAGGACCCATGGGAGGTTTTGCATTCGTCTCCCTCCGGTGACAGACAACTGCCCATAACTCACTCTGGAGGGTTAGGGTTAGGGTTATGGTTTTGAGTTGATTTGCCGCCAGATTTATTGAGGGTCAACAGGTTAGCGTTTTTTGGTGAGGATGTCCATTCCCCACCCACATCAAAGGCCTCGTTCCAGGTTAATGGTTTTGGAGGGGCTAAATTGGTTCGCACTGAAGAAATGTATGAGCTTGGAATCATTCCAGTCGACCAAGGTGTTTATTTTTTGAACGCCGATTTTTCTCAAATGATCCACAAATTCATTAATCAACTGGCCACCGATACCCTGGTGCTGGCAATAGGGATCAACGCCGATGGTATCCAGGGTAGCTGCTTCTTGGAAAATACCATATTCTCCCATATAGAGTTCCCCCATTACAAACCCCAACACGCTTCCATCTTCTTCCTCTGCCACGAGCGACACGGGCAAATAGTCTTTTGACTTAAAAAGCTTTTCAAACTTCAATTCATAGTACTCCGGACGGGATGCCTTGAGTACTTTCTTGTCAATCGCAACCACGGCGTCAAAATCGTCAGCCTTCATGAGTCTAATCTTGATGGTGCTCTCGTTCATGGGGCCCCCTTTCTCTCTAGGGTCATATTTTGAGATCCAATAAGGACAGTGGAAAGGTTAACCACCTTTTATCGGAAGACCGTTGCTTTAAACGTGAAACATAATTTAAATCGCCCGGTTATGGTTTACGTTTAAAAAAAGGTTTATGGATTCTCATTCCGCGCGTTGGTAGGGGGTTGTTGTGTTCGATTGCCATCATAAACAGCCTTTATGCTTTAATTGTCCATGGGTTCTTCTTTCGATTTTTCCTATTCACTTCAGTCCCGCTTTCCGCAGGTCCTCGTGTTGCCGCTCTAAGATATGTGGGTCTTTATAGCAACTGTATCTCCGATCCAGTTCCAGGGAATAGTCTGGATTTAAACGAAGTAATTCTGCAGCCGCTAGACGGGCCTCTTGCTCTCGGCCCAGCCTAACATAGTTCATAGCGAGCATTAGGTAGGCCCCCCATATGATTTCCTCTCCACGGCTTTGGGCAAGGAGGCGTAACTGTTCGGCTACGTCACTCGCTTCCTCGTATCTACCGAGACAATAGTAGCTCATACCAAGTTCCATCAAATACCAGCCGCTCAAGTACGGTTGAAGACGCATTGCCTTTTTGATCATGGCAATGGCTTGATCAAATTTTCCTGAAAAGCGGAAGATATGGGCTGCCAAGGCGTGAACAAACGCGTGGCTGGGCCCTAAAGCAACAGATTTCTCCGCTTCCTTGATGGCCTGTTCATACTCTCCGAGGTACAAATGGATACAACCCATCAATGCATGAGCCCCAGGATTGGTATCATCCAGTGACAAGACTTTCTGTGCAATCATAGAAGTCTGCCTGATCGACTCTGGAGGAGAGTCGCTCCATCCAAACCTTGCGTCGAACCAGTGGGCCAAAGCAAGCCCGACCAAAGCGCTGACATATTCGGGGTCCAGGGCTACCGCCTGTTCAAGCAGCCCTCTTGCTTTTGCACAAGCTTCTTTCGTCCCCTTTTCAAGAGCCCCGGATGCCTTTACAGCATAGCCCCAGGCCTCAAGGTTGCCCGTTGTCTCATGACGCAGGAGGACCTGTTCTCCATCAGTCAGCTCTACTTGCAGGGCAGTGAGAATCTTCATGGTAATTTCATCCTGCAAGGCAAAAATATCCCTCAGTTCACGTTCATATCGTTCCGCCCATAGGTGATACCCTGTGACCGCGTCAACGAGCTGCGCCGTGACGCGTATGCGGTTTCCAGCCTTACGGACACTCCCCTCCAGAACATAACGTACGCCCAATTCCTTACCCACCTGTTGAGCCTTCACAGGCTTTCCTTTGTATGTAAAGGTGGAGTTCCGGGCAATGACGTGCATCCTCGGAATCTTCGATAGACCGGTGATGATTTCCTCGGTAATGCCATCGCTGAAATATTCTTGCTCTGGGTCGCCACTCATATTTACAAAGGGTAACACCGCTATCGACGGCTTATCATGTAAAGGAACTTCCTGGCTCAATTCAGGATCAGAAACGCCGCTCCCCATTTTTACTTTATATACCCTAACTGGCTTCTTGATGTTTTTGACTGCCTGTTCGCCAAGGTATTCGAATTCCAAACCCAGCTTGCTTTCAACCTGGTCAAAGGCAGTTCCAGAAATACAAATGCCCCCTGGTGCAGCTAAACCCTCTATTCGAGCTGCCACATTGATTCCGTCGCCGTAAATCCTCTCATTTTCCTCGATTACATCTCCAAGATTGATTCCAATACGAAATTCCATCTTACGATCTTCGGAAAGCTCCTCATTCTTGGCCCTGAGTTCCATTTGAATTTCGACCGCGCACTCTACCGCATCTACGACACTTGAAAACTCAGCCAGTAAATTGTCTCCAGGAGAATCAACGACCCGACCAAGGTAGTTTCTGATGACCTCAACGATCATCTCCCTGTAGGCTTCCAAAGTACGGACAGTCGCCAGCTCATCCTCACCCATGAGGCGGCTGTAGCCCTTCACATCAGCGCTCAGAATTGCACTGAGTTTGCGTTTGGCACGCCCCTCCGCCACGGAATCACCTCCCCAAACAGAAAAGCCTCCAGTAAGGCACAAAAATGCCTTGGAGGCTTTCTTCACACCAACTTCTGGCAAATTCTGCCATGATCCACTCCAGAAGGCTAAGGTTATGTTGTTGGGTTGATTTGCTGCCAGATTTATTGGGGACCCGCAGGATAGCGCTTTTTGGTGATAATGTCCATCTGTTGTATGTGTTCAATTTCATTTGTTTTGTCAGGCTAAGTGTCTTGCCGGATTCCTTTTCGTGAAGAATTTCTTGAAGCTGAAGGATCGATTGGGATTTAGAATTATTTTGACTAAAAGGACTCTCCTCTATATTATTTTCTATTAGGGAAAACAAAAAATGGAAAAAAGCTTTGTCTCAAAAGTATTCCTTGTTGTCCTTATTGGTGTGCTTATTTTGCTCTTACGGCTCTTTTGGGCCTATATTTCCGCCATCATACTCGCCCTTCTTATCGCAAGCGCCTTCTATCCCCTTTATGCCCGGGTAAGAAAGCTATTAAAGGGTGAAGAGCGTGGCGCCTCGATGCTTATGACTATTTTTATATTCCTGGTGCTGGTTATCCCTGTTGGGGGGTTTGTGGGGACCCTGTCCAATGAGGCCTTTGACTTTTATCGACGGAGTAGAGACGCCGTCTCTTTGCTGAAGATACAGCAAATCCTTGAGGGTGATTCCATCTGGGCCCAACGCATTAGGAAAGTGGGAGACCTGACAGGTATCGAGGTGAATCCGGAGACCATTGAAGAATTAGCCACGGAACTAGGTAGGAACGTGGGACTCTTCCTCTCCAAGCAGCTGCGCTCCATGGCATCCAATCTACTTAACTTTCTGATCCATTTTTTCTTAATGATGTTGATCGTCTATTACGTCTTCCGAGATGGAGAGCGACTCAAGGATTACATTTCCGAACTCCTCCCCTTCCCCATAGAACAACAGGAACTCGTGGTGAGCAAATTTCGTGAAATGGCCAGGGCCGTTATCGTTGGCAATGGACTAAACGGCATCATCCAGGGGATCCTTGGAGGTTTTGGCTTTTTTTTCTTCGGCTTGGGATCCCCATTTCTCTGGGGTACACTCATCGGGTTTATGGCCTTTTTACCCTTCATCGGGGCAACTATCGTCTATGTTCCGGCGTTTATCATATTGATCCTTCAGGGTAAAACCGGAACAGCCATAGGTTTTCTGGTATACAATGGGGCCTACAGTATAATCATGGAGTACCTCTTCAAGCCTCGCATGATCGGAAAGGGTATGCGCATGAACGCGCTTCTGGTTTTCATCGGCATCCTCGGGGGCATAAAACTCTTTGGTATCCTTGGTATTATTTATGGTCCACTGATCATGACCATTTTCATCACATTGGCTGAGCTCTACAGGTTGGAATACAAAGAGGCAATGGTATAAAGGTGTCAAAACCGCACGTTCATCTTGTAATACGAACTGAAGAGATTTGATAGATCAAAGGAGAGGCTGAAATGGAGCCGGAAAAAATGCTCAAAGGGAAGAGAGTCCTCATCGTTGATGATGAGCCTGATGTTCTTGAACTGCTTACCGAACTCTTGGATATGTGTAAGCTGGATCCCGCATCTTCCTTCGAAGAGGCCAAAGAACTTCTTGAGAACAATTACTATCACATAGCGGTCCTCGATATTATGGGCGTGCAGGGATATGAGCTGCTTGAAATTGCAAACAAGCGAGAAATCCCTGCCCTCATGCTCACGGCACATGCGATTTCCGAAGAGCATCTCAAAAAATCCATTCAGAAGGGGGCCTCTTTTTACGCACCAAAAGACGAAATAAACAAAATCGCCACCTTTGTGGCTGATGTGCTTGAGGCGAGAGAAAAGAAAAAAAACGTATGGGCCAAGTGGTATGAGCGAATGAGTGGTTTCTGCGATAGGAGATTTGGGCCTGATTGGAAGGACCAGGACCCAGAATTCTGGGATTCTGTTATCAAATATTAAACCGTAGTCAATGGAAATGCGTCGTCGTGGGAGTCTCTTTTCCGCTGGTGAACAATTGGCATGTTTTCGTAGGGTGGGGCTTAATGCCCCATTGCGCCTAAGGAGGGATAAAAATGGTTACCAGAGGCGTGGGCATTACCGTAACGCAACACCTTCTTAACGAGCAGCGTCAAAATCCAGAGGCCACCGGAGCCTTTACTCACCTCCTCAACGAATTAATCGTTGCCGCCAAAGTCATATCTCGGGAGGTAAATAAAGCGGGCCTGGTGGATATTCTCGGGTACACGGGTGATATCAACGTGCAGCAAGAGAGGGTCCAGAAACTGGACATTTTTGCCAATCGCGTGATCATAGAGAGGATGCAGCATATCGGCCAATTGTGTTGCATGGGTTCAGAGGAGATAGCGGAGTTGATCGATATACCCCCTCAATATCCAAAGGGAAATTACATCCTCCTTTTCGACCCCCTTGACGGCTCTTCCAATATTGATGTGAACGTGAGCATCGGTACCATATTCGGTATTTATAAAACGGAGAGCGATGAAACGGATGTGGACTTTCTCCTCAGTCACGCCCTCCAGCCCGGAATCAAACAGGTGGCTGCAGGCTATTTCGTTTACGGCTCAAGCACCATTTTGGTCTACACCACGGGGAACGGGGTCCATGGCTTTACCCTGTATCCGAGCGTGGGGGAATTTCTCCTCTCCCATAAGAGTATCCGCATCCCTGAAAAAGGAAAGACGTATAGCGTCAATGAGGGGAATTACCAATACTGGGATGATAAGACAAAGGCCTGTGTGGATTATTTCAAGACCAAAGACAAGGAGACGGGACGCCCTTACACCTCGCGCTATGTGGGAAGCCTTGTTGCAGACTTCCACCGTAACCTCCTAAAAGGGGGCATTTTCATGTATCCGGCTGATCTCAAAGACCCCAAGAAACCTACAGGCAAGTTGAGGTTGATGGTCGAATGCAATCCTCTGGCCATGGTGGCAAAAGAAGCGGGTGGGTATGCCAGTGATGGGCGTGGGCCTATCCTCGAAATACGGCCCACTGATTTACACCAAAGAGTGCCCCTGTATATCGGAAGCAAGCAGGATGTGGAGACAGCGGAGGGGTTTATCAGCGGTCGTGGAGTGGTTGAGTAGTTGAATGGTTAAGTGGTTGAGTGGTTTTATGGCGTAGCTAAATCTGCCACTAGATGTAATTCCCCATCATTTTCAATTCTTAAATGGACATTTCTTATCCGATTGGCCTAGGAGGGTCACGACTCAACTATTTAACGACTCAACAACTT
>JASFIT010000204.1:0-8143 GCA_050122535.1 Desulfobacteraceae bacterium
CGTGGGCAGTTTTATTATTTTTTTTCTCCTGTTCATCGTAGGCCTGGTTCTTGGCCGGGCCTTTTGTGGGTGGGTTTGCCCGGGAGCAGGCATCCAGGAAATCTGTTCATCGATCAGAGAGAAAGCAGTCAGAAAGGGAAATTGGATCAAATACCTTATCTGGGTGCCATGGATGAGCATAATCGTCATTTTTGCTATTCGGGCAGGAGGACTGAGCAAAGTGGATCCGTTTTTCCAGATCCCTAAGGGAATTTCAATAACCCAACCGACCGACCACATGGTATTTTATCTTTTTCTGCTCCTTATCGTCCTGCCCGCCTATATCGTTGGAAAGAGATCGTTCTGCCATCACATCTGCTGGATGGCCCCTTTTATGGTCATTGCCAGAAAAATAAGAAACCTCTTCAAATGGCCCTCCTTGTGCCTCGAAGCTGAAGAAGAGAAGTGCGTCCAGTGCAAAATATGCGATAAAAAATGTCCCATGAGTCTTGGTGTGGAGGAGATGGTTCAGCAGGGGTCCATGGAGAATACAGAGTGCATTCTGTGCGGAAGTTGTGTTGATAATTGCCCTGAGGGTGTCATTGAATACAAATTCCGTGGTCTTGGTTAGCGAGAGGATGTCCTCCCTGCCACGCCGTAATCTCTCGTACAGCCTTTCGAAGCAAAGCGGAGATCCCGCTAACGGGACCCCGCTTGCCTTGTTGGAAGTGCAACGTGTCCAACTAGGTCGGGTTTCTAATAACTATTAACAAATAACGAATAACCGTTGTCTCTGGGGCTTGACTTTTTTTCTGTCTACTGTCTACTGTCTTCTAACTTCTGGTTTTATCGAAAGGAGTCAATGATGCGTAAAGTGGATTACATGTCAGTTGCCCAACAAGTCATGGATCAGATCAAAAAAGGCGCCTTTCTGACCGCGAAGGCCGACGATCAGTTAAACACCATGGCCATTGGCTGGGCCCTCGTCGGCTTTGTGTGGACAAAACCCATTTTAATGGTTGCGATTAGGGACTCCCGGCACACCTTCGGTATCATTGAGAAGGCCGCTGATTTCACTGTCAGCGTGCCTACCACGGACGTGCAAGAACAGGTCATGTATTGCGGCACGAAATCAGGCAGGGATGTGGACAAATACAAGGAATGCAATCTTGAGCTTGCAGATGCTCAGAAGGTCATCACACCCATAATAAAGACGCCGGGTATCCATTTCGAATGCAAGATCGTCCACAAAGCACCCATGGATCCAAAGTTTTTGGACAAAGAATACGAGGGCCTGTATCCGCAAAAGGACTACCATACGCTGTATTTTGGGGAGATTTTGACCTGCTACGAAACTGAATAAATGCCATCAGCGTTTATTGCCTTTACTGATTTACAAATGGACGTCCCCCTTTTTTTCGAGCAAGAGTCAAGAGCAGACTTGACCCCTTTTAGGGCAGGGAAATGATAAATGATCGATGATCAATGATAAATTTAAGCTGTGTTCAGTCATCAGTCGTCCGTCCTCTGCCTTCTGTCCTCTGTCGTCTGGACTGGGCGTCCTCCTTTTCATGGGAGAGTCAAATTGTTCAGTTATGTATTTATGAAAATCCTTGAAATGAGACCAAAGTCCTACGACCAGCGCATGGACAGGATCAGCAGAGGCCGTGTACGAGCTATCAAGGAAGCGGTGGCCGGTGAAGTGCCTGAAGGGAGCCATGTGCTGGAAATCGGTTGTGGCACCGGGGCGCTTGCGGCTTTGATTATCCAACGTGACTGTACTGTGGAAGGTCTTGACCTAAGTCCTTCAATGGTGAGAGCAGCGGAGGAGAGAATCAAAAGGGATAACCTTAGTGGGAAGTTTTCTGTTCGGCAGCTTGGCATTGAAGCCATAGACGATTTTGCGGATGAATGCTTTGACTCGGTTGTTTCAACGCTGGTTTTTACTGAACTTAACGACGATGAAAGGCGTTTTGCCATGAAACATGCGGCGAGGATTCTAAGACCGGGTGGGAGCATCGTTATTGCAGATGAGGTTGTGCCACAAAGGGCGGCACGCAGGCTTATTCATGCCCTCACTCGACTGCCTTTGCTTGCTCTAACTTACCTTATCTCTGGTAAATCAACGCGTCCGATTGAGGACCTTGCTGGGCAAATTGGTAGAGCGGGATTCAGTGTTGAGAAAGAAGTACGGAGCCACGCTGATTCGTTCGCAATCGTTGTCGCCCGCAAGGAAGAGGGAAAGGATCCGTCTTGAGAGCCTTGAAAACCATATGGGGACTTCTTTTCAGACTTTTTCCATGCCCAACAAAAGTTGGACTTCGCCGTATAGGTCATCCTGGTCCTGACAGCCCTGTCCTTGTCACCTGCAACTTCGATCTGACCGTCAAAAGGCTCAAACGCATACTTCGGGGTCTGGATCTCTGGCTTTTGGTGGCTGAATCCAAGGGTGTCAACGTTTGGTGTGCAGCGGGCGCCGAAGAATTCAATACACATTCGGTCGTGTCTGTGGTGAAAACAAGCGGGATTTCCGAAAGGGTTAGTCACCGCACACTTATTCTGCCTCCTTTGAGTGCTCCAGGCGTCAAAGCGGCTGAAGTGAGAAAGCAGACCGGATGGGAAGTGAAGTGGGGCCCGGCGTACGCGGAGGATATTGCCCGCTATATATCTAACGGCTTTAAGAGAGATGAAGACATGAAGCGGGCGAAATACGACCTGAGAAGAAGACTTGACACAGCGATGGGAAGCCTGTTTCCGTTTTATTTCCTGGGTGCTATAGGTTTCCTTATCTTTGCCCCTCGTCTTTTGATTGATTACCTCGTAGTTGGAGCAGGAGCCTTTGTGGTTTTCATGTCTTTGTGCCCTTGGATACCAGGTGAGAAGGGGATAGTAAAAGCAGGTTTTTCTGAGGCCGTTCTTTTGGCCGTGCTGGTAGCTTTTGAACTTTTTTTTGAGTTCAAAGCCAACCCTCTCCGTGTCCATTTGATCATAGCCATGGTGATCATACCGATCTATGCCCTGGAGCTTGGTGGGTTGGCTTCCACGATGCCCAGTGATCTTGATGCGGTTTTGGCAAAATTTGGCGTAGGATCAATAGGCAACGTTGCTTTTGCTGGCACGACTCGTGCGGAACTTCTCAACGGCTACAGAGAATTAACGTATGACCGGCAAACGTGTAAAGGTTGCCGGTCCTGTGAGGAGGTTTGCCCTCAGGGCGTTTGGAAAATAGGGGAAGACAAACGGGCAGAGATGGCACAAAAAATTAGGTGTACCGCATGCAGGGCCTGTCTGGTGCAATGCGAGAGTGGGGCCATACGGGCATTGAGAACTGTAGCTTCGGGGGCATAGTCATTTTCAGGAGAAGGATGACCTTCCTCCGTTTGAGCATCTCAGTAACCTTGTAATACCAAGGGAAGTAGTCGTCTTTGACGGTGGTCCTCTGGAAATCGCCCATGGCGATAGTGCTGCCTAGCCAAACAACCCATTCACATCAAAATTGATGTTGACAGGCAATGGATTTCACTATAGAATTCTATGAATCCTGTATTTCTTTGTGAAAGACACAAGAATTATCCTCGCGCATGGCATACGAAGCAAGGCTAGAAAAATCGCAGCGCGTGATCGCAAGGTCGCCCTAGACAGGAAAAGCGACTGGCAGGCGAGGTATGAAAAATGAAACGCAGAACTAATTTCGATAGATATCTGGAAGAGCAGTTGAAAGATCCAGATTTTGCCGCACGCTTCAAAAAGGCCGGCGAAGCCTGGGATGTGGCTTTGCAGATAGCTGCATTGCGGGAGGATTCCGGGCTGTCTCAGAAAGAGTTGGCCGAACGGGTTGGAACATCACAACAGCAGATCAGTAGGCTTGAATCCCCATCCTATGAGGGGCACTCATTGAGCATGCTGCGGCGGGTTGCCGCAGTTCTTGGTGCAAAGGTTCAAGTGAAAATTCAACGCGAACGGCACCACGGGCAGCCCGCCGTGGCTGAAGGCAAAGCAAAATACGGTCGGAAATAACACAGGTTTTCATCCATACTTCTTCCTTCAAAATTCCTAAACTTATTTACTTATTTACGGAGGCCCCCTTTCTTTCGAGCAAGAGTCAAGAGCAGACTTGACCCCTTTTCTGATATTGCCATGCAGGAGTGATTATGAAGATCGAAGTTTTGGGAACTGGTTGCACCACGTGCAACACTGCTGAAGCCATTGTCAAGGAAGCCGTGGCAAAGAGTGGGGTTGAGGTCCAGGTTATCAAAGTATCGGACAGGACGGAAATCGCAAAGGCCGGCGTGCTCATGACCCCTGCCGTGATCGTTGACGGCCAGGTCAAACTAGTGGGGAAGGTCCCCCAAATTGAGGATGTCTTGAACTGGATCAGAGAGATGAAGGATTGAGGCCGATCTCGTATCCTCGCTACCTAGCCAAACAACGCTTATCCAGCTTCTTTCCCAGAAACTTATAATTTAATGGACGTCCCCCATCTGGTTGGGGTTAGGAGGGTTTTTGGTATTCTGGCTTTATAGCGTCCTGGCCTCCCAGCCTTTATTGCCTTTGGCAATAAACTGTCCCCCATTTTCTATAAGAAAATTAACATTCACGGGAGGTCCGTAATTGGGGCTTGACATCTTCGTTGCTTTTATGTATTCTGTTGTCCAAATGGACAACAGTATTGAAAAAAGCAACGATGGAAGATAAGAAAATAATCGAACAATTAAACCAGGAGCTCAAAGACCTGATCCCTCTTAAAGGGTTCAGAGCTCGGTTCGAGCTACAGCCATCTTTCGGAGAAAAATGGCGCCCCGATTTCGTGGGGAAAGTTTTTTTCAAAAACCTGCAATTCAAGATAGTTGGGGAAATAGTGTCTCAGCAAAGTTTTTCAATGTTCAAAGAAAAGATCTCACTATTAAAATCCTATGCCGGTCAAGATCTAGATTCAGTTCCAGTCATCTTGGCGGAGTACTTGAGTGCCAATAGGAGAAAGGAGTGCCAAAACGCTGGCATTTACTTCGTAGACATGTCTGGAAATGTCTTTTTGGAGTATGGCGGATTGTACATCGAACGCGTGGGCTTCCCTAATCGTTTTCCCGAAAAAAGAAAGGGCAGAGGACCCTTTTCAGACAAAGCTTCACTGATTCTCAGAGCTATGTTTCCCAGCAGAGGAAAACTGTGGGGGGTACGGGAGCTTGCTGAATCGGTAAGTCTTAACCCTGGTTTTGTTTCAAGAATGGCTCGAGAACTTGAAAGAAGAAGGTATGTTCAGAGGGTAGGTTCAAAGCTAAAGATAAGAGATCCTAAAAGCATCTTGGAAGATTGGGTTCGCGAGTATGATTATCAAAAAAACAAAGCAGTCAGATATTTCAGTTTAGCGAAAGGCCCGGACGAAATTATTGCCAAAGTAAGCGGGGCTGATATTTCAGAAAGCGTTCAGTATGCATTCGGGCTTCACGCAGGTGCCAATCTTGTCTCACCATACGCTGTGTACAATGAAGTTCACGTTTATATCCCAAGCTTGGACAACATCAGCTTGCTAGCAAAGAAGCTGAAGTTGAGAGAGGCTGAAGAAGGAGGAAATTTTGTCTTTTTGCTGCCTCACTACAAGCATTCAGTCTTCTATGACAAGAAAAAGGTGAGAGGGTTGTGGGTTGTCTCAGACCTCCAGCTATATCTCGATCTTTACAACTATCCAATTCGGGGTCTAGAGCAAGCTGAACATCTTTATGAGAAACGGTTAAGAAATATTATTGAAAGTTAGATAGATCGCATGTCTGAGAATTTTAAGGCTAGCTTCTTAAAGACTCTGTGGATTGTTAGGGACTACCTGCCTTTTATTGTTATTGGTGGCGGGTGGGTCCCCTTGCTCTATTACCACTACCTTCTCGCCGACAAATCGAAAGAACCATTACGCACCAGAGACATCGATCTGTTGGTCAATGTGAAGCTACCTGTTATCAGAGACAAGACAGTGGACCAGTTGCTTCAGGAAGCGGGCTTTGAACGTAAGTTCAAGAGCGCTGACACGCCTCCTGTAATACATTACGAGGGAACCATCGATGAAGTCGAAGTTGAAGTAAAATTTCTTACTGATCAAACAGGGGCGAAGGAAGATGTTGCGATAGAAGTTCAAAAGGGCCTACATGCTGAAGCCTTAAGATTTGCTTCGGTCGCGATCAGCAATGTCATAGAGGTGGTGATAGATGACTTCTGGATCGGAGAAGAATTGCGAGAACTAAAAGTCAAAGTGCCCTCTCCCGAAGCCTACATATTCCATAAAGGATTAACCTTCGTAAGGCGCAAAAACGAGCAAAAGAAGGCAAAGGATCTCTATTACGTTTTCGATATCCTAGCCAATTGTCCTCAACTCAGGGAAGGAATAATTACCGGCCTAAGGGAGTTCAAAGAGGCCTACCCCACCTGGTTTTTTCGTTTCATCAAGAATCTGAAGGGAAATTTCTCAGACATTGCATCTGATGGCATTCCAATGCTTCTCACTCAGCGACCCACTGGTGTTTTTCCGAAATTAAATGAAGATCAATTCAAGCAGTATGTTTTCGGTATCTTTCAGGAATTGCTTAGGGATCTTAACTCGAAGGACAAATAACAAATAACGGATACTTGCCCTGTGGAATTTTTACCCCGCCTGCCCTATGAAATGCGAAGCCTATTTCATCGGGGTGAAATCTTTACCCTGTTGAATTCCCGCTAGAGGGGGGCCATTCCATCAGGGCGCCCCAGGCGGCCATTTCACTGGGGGCAGGAAGTCGACCTCCGAAGGGGATTCAACTGGGGCTTGACCCCTTTTTTCGTTCGGTCAGATAAATGATAAATGTAATCTGTACTCCGTCATCTGTCTTCTGTCATCTGTCTTCTGGTATCAGCCTCCCCGTTTCCCCGCCTCTCCACTTCCCCGTTTTCCCATTTCCCCAAATGTGCAAATCTAAAGGGCGTCCCCCCTTTTTTTCTCTCCTAACTTCTATGTAAAATGGAAAGCTTGGTTGACAAACTGACGGAATTTGATAAAATTCAGTCAGTTTATTGACCCAATTAATGAGATTCACTATGAATTATATCCCACAGAAACAGCTCGAAAATCTCAGGAACCTTGTAATACAAGGGAAAGTCGTCGTCATTTATGGTGCTCGTCAGGTGGGAAAGACCACGCTGGCAAAGAAATTCCTTGAGGATCTGGATGAAAAGGTCCTTTTCGTTGATGGGGATGATATTACCGTAAGGCAATACCTTGAGAGCCAATCCATCAGTAAACTGCGGGATTTTGTAGGAGATCATTCACTATTGGTGATTGATGAAGCACAGCATGTGGAAAAAATCGGATTGAATCTCAAGCTTATTGTCGATCATGTCCCGAATCTTAAAGTGGTCGCTACAGGATCATCGTCTTTTGATCTGGCTAAAGATGTGGGAGAGCCCCTTACAGGCAGGAAGTTTGTTCTTAGATTATATCCATTAGCACAGATGGAGATCTCTGAGACTGAGTCCAGACATGAAACTGAGGCAAACCTAGAATCAAGGCTTGTCTACGGATCCTATCCTGAAGTCGTGACTATGCATGATAACGTTAAGCGTAAAGAATATTTGCGTGAAATTGTCAGTTCCTATCTCTTCAAGGACATACTGGCATTGGAGGGCATACGCTACGCCAATAAACTGGTTCGTCTGTTGCAATTGTTAGCTTTTCAAATCGGTAAAGAGGTGTCTTTGAGTGAATTGGGCAGTCAACTGGGGATGAGCAAGAATACAGTTGAAAGGTATTTGGACTTGCTTGAAAAAGTGTTTGTCGTATATCGGCTGAGCGGATTCAGTCGGAATCTTCGAAAGGAAATCACAAAAAATCACAGGTACTATTTTATCGATAACGGAATTCGAAACGCAGTCATTCAAAACTTCAACCCAATCAGCCTTCGGGATGACCTTGGTGAAATCTGGGAAAACTACATCTTGGCGGAACGTATGAAATGGAGAGAATACTTGCGTGAGTCAGGCAATGCTCATTTTTGGAGAACATACGATAAGAAAGAAATTGACCTGGTTGAGGAGCGTACCGGGAAACTTCATGGTTATGAAGTTAAATGGGGAAAGACCTCAAAGAAAGCTCCTAGGGACTGGCGGGTGAACTATCCGAATGCTGGGTATCAGATCATACATAGGG
>JASFIT010000205.1:0-8122 GCA_050122535.1 Desulfobacteraceae bacterium
ACAAAACATGCTGCCATAAATATGAGGCTCAACCAGACTGGAAGGTTTATGCCCTCCCAGAATCCTGACAGGGAGAATGTCCGCAGCGTAAAATATCTCCACTGGTGCGTAGGTGCAAAGGTACCCTACCACTTTCCCACCCGTTCTTTCCTTCCACGCCCGGGCATAATCATGCCTCTTATCGACCCAATCTTTGAATTTCTGATCCAATTCTTAACCTCCTCCGGTGATCCAGACCGATACAAACCCAAAAATTTTCTTATGGCTATATGCGTCATTCCCGCGAAAGCGGGAATCCAGCCTGTTCAAAATTTGTTGTTTAACAACCTACTCGTACTGAAAAGATTCATTCATAGATAGCCTTAGTTCTTCTCGGAAGTCAGGGTGCGCAATTTCACAAATGGCCTCTGCCCTCTCTCGGGCCGTCTTCCCGCTCAAATGTGCAATCCCAAATTCACTCACCAAGTAGTCGATATCGGCCCTCGTGGTGGTTACAGGCGCGCCCGGGGAAAGGCTGGGAACAATTCGCGAGACTTTACCGTCTCTAACGGTGGAGGGAAAACAAAAAATCACTTTCCCATCCTCAGAGGCCCGGGCTCCCCGAACAAAATCCATCATCCCCCCTATCCCGTTCACTAAGGAACCGTCCACTGTTTCCGAATTCACTTGCCCCAAAAGATCCACCTGCAAAGCCACATTCAATGACACAAATCCCTTCAATTTTTTCAGCACAGAAATATTATGGGTATAGGAAGCGGGGTAAAATTCTACGACAGGATTATCGTTTATGAAATCATAGAGGTTTTGGGTACCGATCGCTGAGGTGCATACGATTTTTTCCCTGTTTATTGTCTTCGTTTCTCCTGTAAGTGATCCCTTTCTTGCAAGCTCCATAACAGGATCATTTATGAGTCCACTATGGATACCCAGGTCTTTTTTATGGAGCAACCCCGCTAAAATCGCTGACTGAATCTTGCCTGGCCCAAACTGGAGAACCGACCCGTCCGGAATGAGTTGGGCACAAAATTCTGCAATCGTTCGCTCTGTTTCTCCGGGCTGAGAAACCCTGTATTCTGGGAGAGGCCGCTCGGTTTCAACGACAAAGTTGAAAACTGATTCGTGAATCAGAGAGTCTCCATAGGTGTGAGGCATTCGTGAATTAATTTCAGCGATGACCAGGGGGGCCGCAGCAACCACTTCAGGATAATATTCGATGGACACGCCAAAACTACAGTGGCCATCCTTATCAGGTGGTGACGCCTGGATAAGCGCCACGTCTAATGGTAATGTTCCATTGGAAAAAAGGGAGGCAATCTCAGAAAAGTGGCAGGGCAGATAAGAGGCCTGCTTACGTCTTATTGCCTCACGCAGGGATCCCACTGAGAAGGTCTTGATGGAAAAAGATCCCTGGGCCTCTTCAGTGCCGTAAAGGGGTTCACTGATGGGGAATGAGGTATAAATGGTGATACCGTCTAGGCGAGCCCTTTGCTCCACCATTTCTTTGACCAAACCATGGGGCTCGGCCGCCATTCCGCCGATGACCAGATGATCTCCTGGTCGGATATGGGAAATGGCCTCACTGGCGCCAACATTTTTCGGTTTGCCTGCAGGTTCCTCCATCATCTCTGTTCCAAACTTAACCTCTGGTCTAAGCCACCAAAATGGTCGGTGGTCATTGACATTTTTCAAGAAATTGCTTTTATCTTAAACGAACGCTTGGGGGATAACGAATGATTGGAATATATGAACGAATGTTCGTTTTTATACCGTGGGAATCTCATTTGTCAATGGAAAAATCCCCCCATTTCCCTTTTAGAACAAGCCATGCAGGGATAGCAGAGAGAGCTGAGGTTTCGGTCAAGACCAGTGGCCTCTTCAAAAACGGTAAGAAATGTGGGATAGGCGTAGGTAGAGAATTATTTTGGTTTCCAGATTCATCTTGGACTGAGATAACCTTATGTCGTAAGCTTGGCCGCTAAGATAATGAAATGAGGGAGGTATTTTGCCGTGCCTGCTGAAGTCAGGAGCGCAGTGTGCGAGTTCTGCAATCCCCGGTGTCGCATCCTGGTCCATAGCGAGAGTGGGAAGCTTACAAAAATGGAGGAGGACAGCTCACATCCCAGGGCAGCCACGGTATGGCCCCCGATCAAGGCCTGCCCCCGGTTCCGCGGGGCCAAGGAGTTCATGTACCACCCGGGCCGCCTCAGCTTTCCCCTAAAGCGGGCCGGGAAAAAGGGTGAGGGAAAGTGGAAGCAGATCTCCTGGGAGCAGGCCTTTGAGGAGATGGCAGGGAAGTTGGCAGAACTCCGGGGTAAGTATGGAGCGGAGACATTGGCCAGTCACTGTGGCACCCTGAGGACAACCATGTGGGTGCTCTGCCGGTTTTTGAATCTGTTCGGTACCCCAAACATTGTAAACCCCGCCAATGTTTGCCATGCCCCATGTATCAACATGGGCACAGCCATGCTCGGTTGGCCCCCTATCAATCGAACCTTTCTGAGGTTTGAGAAAGGCGCCAAGGATAAGATGCCAACCAAATGCGTTCTACTCATCGGGATAAATCCGCCCGAGAGCAGGCCCCATATGTGGAAGTCCATACGTGATGCCAAGGCGCAGGGCGTCAAACTCATCGTCATCGATCCACGGAGAACTGAGTCGGCGGAGCTGGCAGACATCTGGCTTCAGCTTAGGCCGGGCACCGATACTGCTCTGCTCATGTCCATGATAAACGTGATCATCGAAGAGGGCCTATACGACAAAGAATTCGTGGGTAAGTGGTGCCACGGCTTGTCTCAGCTCCGGGAGAGGGCCCAGGCCTATGCGCCTGAGAGCGTGGCCCAGATCACCTGGATACCGGCTGACAGGATCAGGGAGGCTGCCAGGACGTATGCTCAGAATGCGCCCACAATTACCACCAATGGGATGGGACTGGAGCAACAGAGCAACGCCATTGCAGGCATCCAGGCCAAGTTCATATTGAGCTTGTTGACGGGGAGCATCGACGTTCCTGGAGGCGACTATATGCCCGGGCCGGTAAGATGCGTGACCGAGCCGGAAATGGAACTCAGCGAGAAGCTATCGCCTGAGCAGAAGAAGAAGCAAATAGGGACAGACCGCTTTAGATTTATCGGCATGCCGGGCCGGGATGCCATTCTGCCCCATGTCATCAGGGTCTGGGGCAAGGCGTTCTCTCTGCAGGGTGCCACGGCAGCCGCTCACCATCCCAGCGTTTATCGGGCGATACTTACGAACGAGCCCTATCCGGTGAGGGCCATGATTGGCGTTGCCAGCAATCCCATGATCACCGAGCCCAATGTCAAACTGATCTATAAGGCATTGAAGAGCCTGGACCTGTATGTGGTACAGGATTTCTGGCTGACCCCGTCTGCCGAACTGGCCGACTATGTCCTTCCCGTGACCTCATGGTTGGAAAGACCCTACCTGGGGAATGGAGCGGGAACGCTGAATACCCTTCTGGGCGGAGACAAGGCCTTGCCATCCACAATACCCGGGGAATATGACCGCAAGACAGACTATGAGATCCTACGCGGGCTTGGCCTCAGGCTTGGTCAGGAGGCGTACTGGCCTTGGGAAGACCTGGAGCAGGCCTATGACCATATGCTCAGCCCTCTGGGCCAGACCTTCAAGTCGTTCATGGCCCAAGGGGGTTATGAAGCCCCTGCGCGGCGCTACCGCAAGTATGAGCAGATGGGTTTTGGCACGCCCACAGGGAAAGCTGAACTACATTGCACCATCTTGGAAAAACTGGGATACGATCCCCTGCCATACTTTGAGGAGCCTCACGAAAGCCCCATCAGCAAGCCCGAGCTGGCCAGGGAATATCCTTTGATGTTGAGCACAGGGGGCAGAATCAGAGTCTATTTCCACTCCGAACATCGTCAAATTGATTCCATACGCCGCAGACACCCGCATCCGTTGGTGCAGATCAACCCTGAAACAGCGGCCAAACTGGGCATAGAGGATGGCGATTGGGTGTGGATCGAATCGCCACGGGGCAGGGTAAGGATGAAATGCAAACTCTTCACCGGAATCGATCCCAGAATGGTCCACTGTGAGCACGGCTGGTGGTTCCCTGAGCTTCCTGGCGAGGAACCCTGGCTGCATGGGGTATGGGAGTCCAACGTCAATGTGCTCACAGATGACGATCCTGATGTTTGTGATAAAGCGGGCGGTGGCTGGCCTCTCAAATGGGGCTTGTGCCGGGTTTACAAGGCAAAGCCATTCAAGAGCCCTGAATAGCGGGCTGATTGAGTGAATCTTTTGTCGTTGTTTGTCTCACCGGCCCAGTCTATGATGTGGCCAGGCTCGATCTATGTTGCTACAAACCACGCAGAAATTCAGGACGAAGCTGACTTGGATCGTTTATGGCAGACCGAATCGTCCTTAACAGCCTCTCTTTGTCTTGTGGGAGGGTTCCGCGAAGGGGCAAATAATTTGAGGCATGATTTGTGCGGAATTCGACAGGCCCGGGGGCATCGATGTTCTGTATCATCAATTCCAGTTCTTTTAATATCTCATTGGGATCTGTGACAAGCTCAAATTCACCCCGTTTCACCATGTCATCCAATGGCGTACCTGGAACGACCATGAGCGTAAGGGCGGCAAAATAGGTGGGATTCATGGCACCGGCTGCTTTTCCGGTATTGATGGCGTGCTGCTCATACAATTTTCTGCCGCCGAGTCCGATAATGACGGTCACGGAAGTCTGGATTCCCGCCCTGTTCGCCTTGACAACAGCATCAATCTGATCCTGAACCGTCGCCCCCTTATTCATCAGATCCAAGGTTTCCTGGTCACCGCTTTCCAGACCAATGAAAACAAGCTTAAGTCCCGCTTCACGCAGTTGAGTGAGCTCTTCATCGCTTTTTCGCAAGATATCATCACAACAGGCATAGCATGATACCTGCTTGAGACGTGGAAATAATTCATAACACCTTTTCAGGATCTTCAAAAGCTCTGAAGTCTTCATGATCAGTGCATTTGAATCCAGCAGAAAGATCTTTTCTACCCCGCTCCCGTACTGCCTGCGTCCGATTTCAATATCTTCGATGATTTCATCTGTTGGTCGAATCCTGAACCGCTTTTCAGGTATTGTCTTGTGAAACAGGGGCGAACCGCAAAAATGACACTTGCCCGCTGCGGCTGCCGAACACCCTACCGTCGCTTGGATCAATAGAGAATATGCCTCGCTGGGAGGTCGATATACTGGCTCGGCATAGTAGATCTCCGTCCTTTTGGCTTGATTATTCATATTAGACTCATACCTCGTGTTTCTTTTTCTGCAGATTCTGATAAAGGACCTTTGGGATTCCCTTTACAGGGCACCATACCATTATAACATGTCCACGTGATGTTCCAGAATTTGCTTGACTAATATGGCAGCAAAACAAGGTCATTGCGAGGAACCCCGCATCAGCGGGGGTCGCAATGACGAAAAGGGGTCGTGACACAGACTCGATGGTAAGGAAGAGGGATCACTCCCCCTTTTTGGTGTAATCGTAAAAACCTCTACCGGTCTCTCGCCCCCTCATGCCTGCGCGGTTCAGGTTTTTTACCCAGACGGGGAGACGAAATCTATCACCCAATTGCTCTGCCATATACTCTGTAACATGGATCGTCAACGGGATGCCACTGAGAAAATCAATGAGTTCGAACGGGCCCATGGGATGGCCAAGGCCAAATTTGGCCCCCAAATCCACATCCTCCACCGAGCCTACCCCTTCTTCAACGATCCGGGCCGCCTCACAGATCAAAGCATTCATCATTCGATTGACAATGAAGGCCGGGCTGTCTGTAGAAACGATGGGTGTCTTTCCCATTAACTTGGCCAGCGCTTTGATTTTCTCAACCGTCTCGTCCGATGTCAATGTACCGCGAACCACCTCCACAAGTCTCATCACGGGCACGGGGTTAAAGAAATGCATCCCAGCTACCAGCTCAGGTCTCTTGGTGACCGAAGCAATTTCCGAAACAGAAAGGGACGACGTATTTGTCAAGAGAAGGGCCTCCTTGGAGGCGACCAATTTGTCGATCTTTTTGAACATCTCCTTTTTCAGATCCATGTCCTCAAATACGGCCTCGATAATCACATCAGCATCCTTGATGATGTCAAGGTCCGTGGAGAATTCCATTCTGGAGAGGGTTGCATCCCTTTCTTCGGCACTTAATTTCTCCTTGGAAACCAATGTCTCAAGATTCTTCTCCACCATCTTCAGTCCTTTATCCATGATCTCTTTGTTCACATCTGTGCCCTGGACCTGAAACCCGTTCTGGGCAAAGGCCTGAACTATGCTCATTCCCACCTTACCTATGCCGATGACCTTAAGATTAATGTCCTTCGAAATCTCCATAACCAATTACTCCTTTCTGTTTTTTTCTATTTTCCTCTCTAGGATACATCCTTTAGAGGGTTATTCCTCCGGGTATTCTTTGGCTTCCCTCTCGGCGATCTACAAATTGGACAGCTCCAGTCGCACAGAACTGGACACATTTTGGCTCACCTCCACAAAGATCGCACATCAAAACATTTCCTTCAGGGCTTATGGAAAGGGCATGATGAGGACAGGCAGCGATGCATAGGGTGCAGTTGTTGCATCGTTCCTCATTTATGGTAACCCATCCTGTGACCGAATCAAGCTCTATAGCGTGCCTGTGGCACACTTTCATACAAGCCGGGTCTCTGCAATTTCTACATAGCCTGGAGATCATGAGTCCGTCGAACATACGGCGCTCTATGCGTATTCTTGCTTTGCTAGGATTGCTCTCCCCTTCTTTGAACACAGAACAAGCAAGTTCACACAAACCACAGCCCGTACAAACGTCTCCATTGATGAAAAAGTTCTTCTGTGAATTTTCGGTTTTTGGTGCAACCATTTCCTTTTATTCCCCTACTTACAGCAAGTGAGATGGCTCCCTATCCAGCTTCAATCGGATCCGTGTTTCCTTCGAGGGGGTTCCGTCTTTATTCCAACCAAGAATTCGGTAATATTCATCCAGTGCCTTTTCATAGGCGTTCTTATCGATCTTGGCTCCCTTAAAGGGCTCCAGCTTATTGGGTTCATAGAAGACCTCAGGCGGCATATCGCCATCTCTTCTTATCTCGCTCTCCCTGGCGTTGAACAATCTCTCCATATTCCATATCCGCTGCCCAATTTCCATCAGGTCATCATCATTTAAATCCCACCCAGTTATTGCATTGATGGATTCGCCAAATTCCTTAAAGCCTAGAGACCGCGTAGAACCGGTCCAAGGGGTGGCAAACTTGCAAACACCTATGGAATCAGCGACGGTAGATAACATTTGCGTCCAATAGGCCATCCACGGCTTGCCTTTCCATGAGCCGATATCAGAGGAGACCCGCCTGCCGTAAATCTTGGCCAAGATATCCTCAGGGAGATTAAAGAACTCCAGCGCCACCCGGCCCCTCAGGTGATCATAGCCTCTGTTTGACGTGCTCTGACCTAACGGAGTGGCTTTTAAGGCCCTATCATCAATGGCTGATTCAATGGGCAACCCTTTGGTATGCGGGATATAACGTTCAGCGCCTCCTCCGATTTCCTCGGCTACTGACCGCCAACCATTGGCCAGCCTATCTCCTAGGCCCTGTCTCATGGCCACCTGGTGGATGAACGCGAGGATTGCTTCTTTATTTCCCCATTCGAGGCAGAGACCATCCGTGAACTTCTCGTCAATGATACCTCTTTGCCAAAGTTCCATAAGCCAGGCCAGATAGGAAGATACAGAGCCCACATCTAGGCCGTAGCGATTACAGAGGTCGTTAGCCACCAGAATAATATCCCAATCCGCATTGCCCACGTTGGGCCCAAATCCTCCCATAAAGTACCACTCGGGTCCTTCCCCCCAGGTACCCTGATAAGCGCCGGACTTGATGCGATAGCGATGCACACAATGCAGTGGACAAGCGAAACAAGTTAAGGTCCCAACCTTGTATCTTTCGTCAAAAATCTCAGCTTCTAGCTCTCCTTCGGCTACCTCAAAATGATTGTACTGATGATTATAGGCGCCCAGCAGTCCCATTTCATTGGTCATTGCAAAGATCACTAAAGTACCGTATCGGGAGAAAATGGGGTACTGTTTCGTC
>JASFIT010000206.1:0-8097 GCA_050122535.1 Desulfobacteraceae bacterium
CTTTATCGCTATGGGGGTTGTTGTGGCCTTGGGCCCGATTATTTTGGCGCTGCTTGGCCGGAAAACTATCTCTTGAAGGCCTCCGACATGTGAAGCTTACGCCCCGGAGAGGGGAGGGTTGGGGGGCGGGCGGCCATGAGGACACGGTGTCCCCGTTGAGCCACATTTTCAGCTTGACAAGTCAACCGCATTGGTGATGATATTCCCACAGAACTTGTCTCAGTATTTCCCTCAACCAAATGTTAAACATTTAAAGTTTACATTTATTTTTACCTTATGAATGGAGGTTTTTTATGAACGACTTTCTGGAATCGGGTAAGAAGAATCCCATTAAGATTCAAGACAACACCTTTCGAGATGGGCATCAGTCATTACTGGCCACGAGGATGAGGACTGAGGACATGCTTCCCATTGCTGAGAAAATGGATAGCGTCGGTTTCTGGGCCATGGAAGTGTGGGGAGGCGCAACCTTTGATTCTATGCACCGTTTCCTGGCTGAAGATCCTTTCGAACGCGTCAGGACATTGAAACAGCATATCAAAAAGACGCCTTTTTCCATGTTGTTGAGAGGTCAGAACGTGGTGGGGTATCGCAACTATGCGGATGACGTGGCAAAGCTCTTCGTGGATAAGTCCTGTGAAGTGGGCATTGACGTGTTTCGTGTCTTTGATGCCCTGAACGATTTCCGCAATTTCCAAACGGTCGTGGAGAGGATCAAAGCGAACGGCAAGCACTTCCAGGGCACCATCTGCTACTCTCTGACCGAAAGGCGCATGGGCGGCGATGTATTCAATCTGGCCTATTATCGTAGCAAAGCCAAAGAGATCGAGGATATGGGAGCAGACACCCTTTGCCTCAAAGATATGGCCGGAATAATGGCTCCCTTTGATATTGCCAAAATTATCACCTCCCTGAAAAAAGAGCTCAAGATTCCTATCCAACTTCATACCCACTATACCAGTGGCATGGCCTCCATGATATACCTGGAGGCCATCAAGGCGGGAGTGGATATTGTTGACACCTGCCTGGCCCCGTTTGCCCTGAGGACTTCTCAGCCTGCCGTGGAACCCATCGTGGCTACCCTATATGGAACCACCAGGGATCCGGGGTTCGATCTGGGTCTTCTTCTTGAACTTGGCGATTATATGGAGACCATCGCACCCAAGTATAGAGACTACCTGGCCAAACACAAAATGGCGGTCATCGATACGGGTGTGCTGGCCCATCAGGTGCCCGGGGGAATGCTCTCCAACCTGGTGAACCAGCTCAAAGACGCCAAAGCATTGGATCGTTTGCCCGAGGTGTTCAAAGAGGTTGCTGTGACACGGAGAGAGCTAGGAACGCCTCCCCTCGTGACGCCCACGTCCCAGATCGTTGGCGTTCAGGCCGTGCTAAACGTGCTTTTTGGCAGATACAAGATGGTTACCAACGAGGTGAAAGACATGGTCTATGGCCTGTATGGAAAGACACCCACGCCAGTGGATCCGGAGGTCCAGAAGCAAGTCCTAAAAGGCTATAAACGGGGGGAAACACCTGTCACCGGCCGTGCAGCCGATTATCTGGAGCCGGAGTTGGACCAGGCCAGGGAAAGGCTAGGAGATCTGGCAAAGGATGACTATGATCTGTTGATTGGTGCCATCTATCCCACGACGGGAGAGCAGTTCTTGAAATGGAAGTATGGCCTGGAGGAAAAGCCGCCCGAGGTCCTGCCCAAGACACTTGAAGATATCCGCAAAGAAGATGAGGCCATGGCCGCAGCCATAGAACAGATATGCAGCACCATTCAGTAATGTGGAAACCGTGATACGCAATATTTGATACTCGATACGTATCAGGCCGACAAAAAAGGGGAGTTTTGACGCTCCCTTTTTTCATTGGTATACTGCGTTGCAGAGAATCTCAGCCCAGATGAGCAGGCTTTAACCTACCCTTCAAAGGGGCTTCATTACCCTATGATCTTTAGAGTGCCTAAAGTGTTCTAAAGTGCCTAAAATGCCTAAAGTGAATGAGTTTCTTGTCAGTTTCCAAATCGACCTCGCCAAGGGCGAGCACCTCAACTTTAGCTCACTTTAGTTCACTTGTAACTTTAGATCACTCAAAACGCCTTCTATCGACCAAGGCATAGTCGAATATACTTGACCTGGCCCGGAGGACCAGGTTTTGTAAAGTAAAATGAGGAAGGAGGAGGGCGGTGAAAGAGACTTCAAAACAGCTTAATTTCTTTTGCAGACCCATCTTAATTCTCGCTCTTCAGGCATTTCTTCTCCTTGGGCCCTTTGGTGTGGAGGTCCGGGGAGAAGGTGTTATTAAAATTGGTGTACTGGAGGAGCCCAAGACACTTAACATCTGGCTGGCCAGTGATAGTTGGTCTCGCAAGGTCCTGAGTCAGATCTATCAACCCCTCTATATTCGGGAACCCAAGAATCTGAGACTCATCCCATGGCTGGCAGAAGGACAGCCCGTGTATGATAAGTCCACAATCTCCTACACTATTAAGCTCAGAAAGGCCAAGTGGTCGGACGGCTCAGAATTCACCTCAGAAGATGTGGCTTTCACCGGAGACGTGATAAAAGAGTTCGGTGTTCCACGATACTATTCTAGCTGGAAGTTTGTTGAAAAGATAGAGCCGCTGGACGACCATACAGTGAAATTCCATCTTGGTGCTCCGGAGGCCATTTTTCTTACGAGGACCATGGCCACCCCTATTGTGCAAAAAAAGGAATGGGCGAAGGTGGTCGAAATGGCCAAACGGGCTGAAAGACCGTTGGGCCATTTACTCAAACATAAAGTGGAAAAGCCTGTAGGAACAGGTCCATTCCTGCTTACAGACTGGAGACAGGGGGCCTATATTTTTCTTAAGAAAAATGAACATTTTTTTGGGAGAGAGAAAGAAATGCGGGGATTTGTCCTGGGCCCCTGTATTGATGGGATGATTCTCAAGATCTTTGGCACCACTGATGCTGCAATTCTGGCCATGAGAAAAGGAAGTGTTGACATGTTTTGGTGGGGGATTCAGGCAGGATACATTGAGGACCTTCTCAAAGACAGAGAGGTGGGAATTATTACAAATGAAAAAAGTGCGCTCTACTATCTGGGGTTCAACCTCAGGAAGCCTCCTTTCGACGACGTTCACTTCAGACATGCTGTGGCTACCCTTATTGACAAAGATTTTATTCTCAGAAGGATACTCCAGGGCTACGCTGTAAAGATGGATTCCATTGTGCCCCCTGGCAACACCTTCTGGCATTGCAAGGGCCTTCCTGAGTACGGCGGGGGCCTCAAAAGGGAAGACCGTGTCAGGAGGGCTTATGAGATCCTCGGTAATGCGAAATACACCTGGAAAGTTCCACCCGTGAACGCCAAGGGAGAGGTGGTAAGGGGGGAAGGAATCATTCTGCCCAATGGAAGCCGCATGAAACGCATCACCATTCTCACGCCGCCGGCAGACTATGATCCCCTTCGTGCCATGGTGGGAATAATGATCCAGGAGTGGCTCAGAATGATCGGCATTCCCGTATTATCCAGACCCATGGGCTTCAGTTCCCTGATGGATCAGGTCAAGAGACGTCGTCAATTTGATCTTTTTGTGCTGGGATACGGTAATCTCTCTCTGGATCCGGACTACCTGAGGAATTTTTTCCACTCAAAAAATGATAGGCCTCGGGGTTGGAACATGAGTGGATATCGCAATCCCCAATTCGACAAGATCTCCGATGAATCCTCTCGCACAATGGATGTGGATAAAAGGAGGGCTCTGATTTGGGAGATGCAGAAAATCATTATGCGAGACATCCCCTATATCCCACTGTACAATCCCAAATTGATTGAGGCGGTCAGACACGACAGATTCAGTGGGTGGGTGGAGATGCTGGGGGGCATTGGGAACACCTGGTCCTTCTGTACGATCAGGGCAAAATAAGGTTTCGAAAATTCCAGATGCAAAAAACTATGAGAGGTCAAATCTTTACAGGCTATCGCTCGAGCCCAATTCTGCGAAAAGTCCTTTTTCATCAGCATAGAGGATTTTACTGGATTCCCGCTTTCGCGGGAATGACGGGTGGTTTATTGCTGTAAACACATTATGTCATCCCCGCCCCGAATCGAGTGCGGGATAAACTCCGGCGAGGATCCAGTAGACATGCCCGATTATTGAATGCGAAGCCGTTGTATTAGCTGGCTTTGAGTAAAAGCCTCTAGACATTTCCTCCATCATAAGCAAATTGGAACCCCCACCTCTCCACGAGAGGTGGGGGCTTTCTTGCCAAGCCCAACATCATACTCATTCACTTCTTGCTTTAGCGAGCGACCAGCAGTTTTTGACCAGGATGAATGGTGTCCGTTTTATTCATATTGTTTAGGCGACACAATTCATCCACTGAGATACCATACTGTTTACCAATCTTGGAAAGTGTATCCCCGCTGCGGACGACATGGTATTGCCCCTCAGCCTGAGAACGCGGTTTCTGTTGTGCGGCATATGCCGCTTTGGCAACCGCTGTACGGAGCTCAGCTGACCCCGGGTTGCTCACAGTGCGCTTCACAAAAATATCTACGGGTGTAACAGGCTTCCCGTAATAGGCCTGATTCCATTCATCCCGCGTCTTTATGACCGCACCTTCAAAATTAGCGCCAGCATAGGCCCCTTTGGACCGTGCGAAGGAAAGAATATCTGCGGTAATAGTCGTTTTCGCACCCGCACCCAGCGGGCCAACAGCAACAGAGGTATCGCCTCCCAGCTTGAAGGATGTGGTCAGGAGCTTGTCAATGCCCTTCTGAGATCTAACCATCATAATCACCTCCGCTGCCTCGCCGCCGATCTGCAGCCCAAAGGTCACTGAGCCTAGGGTGTAGAAACCAGGCTGAGTCCATTTGCCTGTTTTCGCATCCTTTACCACGAGCACACCTCTCCCCCCAGAGCCACCGAGAATGAAACCACCCTTCAGTACGCTTGGAGCAATGAGCAGTCCCTTGGCCTGGTCCAGGTTTTCGTGTAGCCAAGACATATTATCGTCTCTCATAAAGCTCTGGAAAGTAAGACGCGCCTTGTCCACAAGAGCTTGTTGCTCAGCAGGCTCAGCCGCTGCTGTCTGAATGGTTAAACCGAAAAACAAGAAACTGGCAACAGCGGTAAATACGATTTTGGAAAATCTAATACTTCTCTTCTTCATTTCACCGTCCTCCCCTTTTCTGGTTAATGATTATTGACTTATTCACAATTTCTTACTGCAAGGCGAGTGAAACCAGCTCAAAACGAATAATGGAATCATTTCTTTATCCTATCGTGAATACCTAGATAGGTAAAGCTTGAAACGACCGTTTCATAGGAAGGCGGGCCTCGCAAAGATGGAAAGGAGGATTCCCAAGATCAAACACGAAGCCCGATAACGGGAGGAGGCTTAGCTACGAAAGGGAAAAGATGTCCGTCTGTTTCGGCATGCGTGTGGCCATTCCATCTGGCCATACTCAAGGCGTGCTTCTAAACTCGAACCATTGATGCACATCTTGAATCAAACGTTCATGGTCGCTCTTCAAATGGTGGTACATGCGCGCATTATCAATGGCAATACCCCCCATGTCCGCCAGTCCATAGATGAACTCTATTTCGTCATATGAAAATTTACGAGGTTCAGAGGTATATATCCGAAGGACACCTATTATCCCTCCCCTAACAGTCATAGGGATGGAGAGAATAGAAGTGATGCCTTCCTTTTCCGCCTCTTTCGGATACTGAGCCCTCGGATCGTTCGTAGCATTATAGATGAGCACGGTTTTACCATCTAAGGTTCCAGAGATACTCTTATCTGCCTCTATGGGGCCTTTCTTGAGATATGATTCACTAAGCCCATGGGAGGCCCTGACCTCCAATATCTTCCGATCCTTATCCAGAAGAAAAATCGTACACGCTTTGACGTTTAGTGCAGCGACGGTATTTTCGGCAATCAATTTCAAAACTTCCGCCACATTTAGACTGGAATTCACAGCCTTTGACACGTCTCTAAAAAGCCTGAAGTACTGTAACTGTAAGTCTTCCACCTATTCCCCCTTTCCTTTTTCTCTGGTTAAATACCCAGCTGCTACAAGGTGGTACTTCTTAAGGATATGTGTACAGAGCACCCCTTATCAACCCATTTTGTGAGAATTATTCGTCAAGAACCGTTGAAGCAGATCATGAGACAACCATCTGTGGGCAAACGCTGAATTGAGGCTAATACATAAGGGAAGGGTCTTCAACACAACTTCTAAAGCCTTGGCGTCTTGAGCAGCCTGCACCATTTCGATTGCGCCAGGGTGGCCTTGAATATGATGAGTCATGCGCGTATTGATTTGATATAAGGTCGGATATCCCGGCAAACAGGTGTTGAAAAAAGCTGTGATGGAAAAAGGCCTACCTCCTTTTGATGGTAGGCCTGAAAATCATGACTTGTTTGGGGATCTAATGGGCCTGTCGAAAAACAGGCTTCTAAGAGGCTGATGGAAAATGGCCAGATGCAAGGCTTCCGAAATCCCGAGGAATGAGGCGTACATAGAAGTACGTCGCAGTGACTTGCCCTGTTAAATCGGCTTCGCCGTCTCGCGCAGCGAGAATTTAACAGGGCGGGGGATGAGGGTAACGCAGCAGATGGGCGTTTTCCGACAGCCTCAATGGGCCTTTTAAACGACCGTTACGAAGGGATTGCCATTGGATACCACTTCGCCCACACAAGAAGCGGCATCAACGCCTGCTGCCTTTAATTCCTTTATTAGATCATCGGCCTGTGAGGACGGCACAGATATGAGAAGCCCGCCAGAGGTTTGGGGGTCAAATAGCAATTCTTCCTGTTCGCTGGTTAGGTCTTTGTCTATCTTGGAAAACCCCTCAACCAATTTCTTGTTGCCCGCATTGCTCCCTGTCGTCTCTCCCTTCTGATACATCTCAAGGGCATTTGGATAAAAGGGGAGCTTGTTGTAAGAGAGGTTTATCTCCACGCCACTCGCTTTTGCCATCTCAAGGGTGTGGCCCATAATGGCAAAGCCCGTGACGTCCGTACATGCATGGACATGGAACTTGGTGGCGATCTCAAGGGACTTGTTATTGAGGGTTGCCAGGATGGGGAGGATCTGTTCCAAATCTTTCCAGGGGAGCTTCTTGGACCGGTTCGCATTAAAGAGCACTCCACTGCCGAGGGGTTTGGTTAATATCAGGGCATCCCCTTCTGTGACCCCGGTGTTGGTCAGGAGACGTTCCGGGTGTACCACGCCTGTAACCGCCAGGCCATATTTGGGTTCATTATCATCCACCGAATGACCACCAGCCATAGAGGCACCTGCTTCCACAACCTTGTCGTGACCGCCACGAAGGATTTCCTTCAAAAACCCCATCTCCAGTTTTTTGGCAGGAAACATGACCAGGTTGAGGGCCACCAGGGGCCTTCCACCCATGGCATAGATGTCAGAGAGAGAATTTGCCGCTGCAATCTGCCCAAACCAATAGGGATCATCAACAGGGGGCGTGATATAGTCCACTGTACTGATAAGAGCAGTATCAGACGAAAGACGATAGACGGCTGCATCATCGCTCGTCTCAAAACCGACGAGCAGATTGGGATCCTTGGAACCTTTCAGGGCTTCAAGGGCTTCCGACAGAACTGCCGGACCAATTTTCGCAGCTCAACCGCAGGTGCGGGCAAGGCCCGTCAGCGTCTTTTTCTTCTTGAAGAAGGCCAATTATTCCTCCAGTTATAAAATGGCTCTCGCGATTTTATTCAGCGTCCCGCTACGCGGGACTCAAAAAAAGGAAATGTCTAAGCGTTGCAGTTATGATCACCCGATACATTCCCCAGGTCCCCTAGAATATAATAGGATTATTCAATAAAGCAAATAGAAAATTCCGATACAAAAGCATAGAACTATAGGCTTTCCCAGGGTCTTTTTTGTTCTTCTGTTGAACGCTTCTAGAGTGTTGGGGAATATCAACAATTCCGCGGTGTTTTGTGGAAACTTACAAAGTCCCGTTATTGCGACCCCCGATCCAGTCGGGGGGAAGCAATCTCTTGAAATCCTACCGCCCCACTGTCATTCCGGGCGAGCCCACAAGCCTGCCCCGTACTTGATACGGGG
>JASFIT010000207.1:0-8097 GCA_050122535.1 Desulfobacteraceae bacterium
CGTTATATTGATAGGGAAGAGGCAAGCGAGATTCTGAAACGCAATGAAGAAGTGGGCCTGGTCATGCAGCCTTTCAATTCACAGAAGGTGGGCGGGATGTGCAGCTGCTGTGGGGACTGTTGTGGCATGCTCAGGTCATTAAAGAAGCAGCCCGTTCCGGCCGCTGCCGTCCAGAGCAATTATTACGCGGAAGTGGACGCAGATGATTGTGCTGCATGCGAAACATGTCTGGAGAGATGTCAGATGGATGCCATTGAAATGGTGGATGAAGCGGCTGTCGTTAACTTGAATCGATGCATTGGTTGTGGCCTGTGTGTGACCACCTGTGAGACAGAAGCCATACAACTCGTCAAAAAGCCGGATGACCAGCAGTACCTGCCTCCCAAGTCCGGTGCCGAAACCTACACGCGTATCGCAGATGAACGAGGCAAGAATCTCATGCCGAAGGGATAAGAATCCTGAATGAGATATTTGAGGTGGGCGTTTAGGCCTAGGCGGTTTGTCTTTTCCTTTTTTATATTCCTTTTATATACTCGCCCGAATAGTTCTCATACCCAAGAGACAAGTCCATACAGTGGCCCAATAGTCATCTGGGTTATTCAACTTGATCATGCTAATGCCGATCACTTGGCCACTGTTTTTGACTCCCCTACTGTCAAAGCAGGGCAGGGCGGTGGTATCGGTCATCCATCGTCAAAAAACCGATCAAGATTATCAAAGGAAAGCCTGCCCCTATAGGTAAACCCCACACTTTGGATAACTGAAACAGCGAGATAAGAGAATGGTCGTTAAAATCGATCTCCGACTGTGTTATAATTTCTAATGATTAAAACAAACCACGTCTAAAAATAGCTCAATTTATTCAGAGAACTCCTGCTGAACAGTTGGAGGCTCATACCTGGTTTTCATATTGTATGGGCTTTTTGGTTTTGGAGATTGGAGGTTACCCAATGGCAAGTGAACCGGGCCAAAAAGAATTAGCACAAAGGGGCAAAAGGTCAGAGAATACCCAAAAAGGAGATAGAGACGTGCATGTTGGCCATGCCGGATCTGGCTCAGGGGTTGCCACAAAGCCGAAATCGGGTGACCGTTTGGCCATCACTGTTTTCTCTGTGGCAGCAGTTATCCTCGTGGTCTCTTCATTTTTTCTCATCAAAAACGTAAAGACATTCTTCGAAAAGCCAGCGACTTCAGACATGGAGAGCGTGATAAACACCAAAAAAGAACAGATCAAAAAAAGGTTCAGAGAGAAGATCAGACAACCAGCTAAACAGCCACAGGATTCTAAGCCCAAGCAGCAAGCTTCGCGTAAACAGCCTGTGACGAGAAAACTGAGGCTGCAAAGGTCAGCGACGAACGCCGAGCTTGCAGAGCTAGTAGAAAAAAATGGACATATTAAGATACTGCAGATGTCTGTCTGTCTGCAAATTACGGATATCTCTCCTCTCTCTAAACTGACTCACCTGGAACAGCTCTATATAGAAGGATGCAAAAACATCCGGAGTATTGCGCCCATAGCGGGTCTAAAAGGTCTTAGGAAGCTCAAAATGAGTCGGTGCATATCAATAGAGGACATCTCTCCCTTACTCGGCCTCGCTTCTCTCACTGATCTCGCCGTGCCACCAATGGTGACAAATGAACAACTTGCCCAGTTAATACGCCACTTGCCTAACCTTCAGTCACTTGCCCTGCAAAATTGCAGCCTCATAACCGATATTTCGCCGGTCTCTCAACTGAGAAACCTTAGAAGTTTCTATATATCAAAGGCCAAAGAGCTGAGGGATATCTCCTCCTTGGCCCAATTGCCCGGACTAGAGAACTTGTATCTAACGTTTTCGGCTGTGGAGGACTTTTCTCCCATATCACAACTAGCTCAGTTAAAACATCTCACACTCTTTGGATCTCAAAACCTGACTGATCTTTCGCCTTTCGGCAATCTCAAAAACCTCAAATCACTTGGCCTGAATGGCTCCCAAGGTGTTAGTGACATCACTCCAATTGCGGAATTGACTAACCTTACCCGGTTAAGCCTTGCCAATCTAAAGGAGTTGAGGGACCTCTCTCCTCTTACTCGCCTCAAAGGTCTGAAACACTTGGACCTGGTAAATTCTACAAACATTACTAAGCAGCAAATGAATTCCATAAGAAGAGCGCTGCCCAATTGCAGGATCGTTGATCCGTATCATTATTATAGGAGAAGAACCGGTTGATGAGGGAAGTGAAGGGATGGCGTAATGAAAGGACGGCACTGACAAGGTTTCTGCCGACTGAAGCGTCTGATTATCCCTTATACAGCGAGCGATATATAGCAATGGAGCGGTTTGTCACCTCATTTTTGTGCAAACAGGACTTCATTCAACCCAACCATATCACGTATTTTAGGGTCATTATCTGCCTATGTTTGCTCGTTTTCTCCTCTCACCTCTCCTATCTTGAGATTTTCATCTTGGCCATACTTGGGGGTCTCTCAGATTTCCTCGACGGGGCGTTTGCGCGGTCCGCGTCCAAAAAGACGAGACTGGGGATCCTCCTTGATCCCCTTGCGGACAAATTCCTGGTATTCATCCTTCTTTATATCCTAATAATGAGAAAGGTGCTCGATCCAGTATTTGTTCTTTTCATCATTATGATGGAAGCACATATAATTGTCATACCAGCTTTATCCTGGGTTTATGGCATGGTTAAGCGGAAAAATCAGGGTATAAGCCCAACCTCCGGAAGGATAGATAAAAGTGACTTTATTTTGAAATCAAACGCAGCTCTTATTGGTAAAGTCAAGGTCCACCTCTATGCTTATGGGTTGCTGAGCCTACTTCTGGGCAAAGCAATTGGGTCTTCGGTCTTGTTTAGCGTTGGGAATTGGCTTTTAGTTTTGGGGATAACAGCCGGGGCAGTCGCGTTCTGTACATACCTTTTTAGATGGCTGAGAGAGCCCTATTCAATTTGAATCCTCCCATAAAACCACTTCTTACATTCTAAGAACTTGGAAAGCATTGACCTTACCCTCCAGATATTGCTAATGCTATGCGTTGAACTTAACTTAAAAACAGCGATACTTTGTTGCCCTTGGTTTAATGATAGCTGGAGTGGCCCCGCAGGATAGGAAGGAGAATGGAATATGAGTGACAAACCTGACAAACTTGTAATTATTGCCACCCACGCTGAGGAGAGTCCGGACAAGGCCACGATCCCCTTTGTCATGGGAAGCACGGCCCTGGCCATGGATGTGGATGTGAGCATCATTTTGCAGGTCACTGGGGTTTACCTGGCCCTGAAGGGCTATGCAGACCACGTACATGCTGCAGGATTTCCACCTCTGATAGAGTTGCAAGAGACCTTCTTTGAGGCTGGAGGCAAGCTCATGGTTTGTTCGCCCTGCATGCAGGCCCGCAAGATCAAGCCCGAGGACCTGGTACCCCAGGCTGAGGTCATCGCTGGGGCTAGCCTGGTTTCAGAGGTCCTTTCTGCGACGAATGTGGTAAGCTATTGAGGCTTTCGGAAAACGCCCATCTGCCATTCGACAAGCTCATGGCCCTGAGCAAAGTCGAAGGGCTGCGCTACCCTTATCCCCCGCCCTGTTAAATTCTCGCTACGCGAGACGGCGAAGCCGATTTAACAGGGCAAATCACTGCAGCGTACTTCTCTGCCTCAAACCAGGTCCGGAACTGGTGGGTAAGGTCTATGAGGCACTCGAATAACTGGGCTTTTACATTTGCCCGCCTCGCCTGAGCGGCTCGCCATGGCGGGCAGGCTTAATCCTCCCCCATCGAGGGGGAGGAGACGTTATATTGAAAAGCTATATGCCCCGACCTTTGGTCGGGGTGCTTAACAGGATGTGTTAGAAAGGCAAAGCAAGAAGCTTTGCCTTTATCGTAGACTCCCGCCTCCTTGACACAGGAGCGCATTTCTACCTATAGTATACGACCAAATCGGGGCCACTGATCAGCCTCTCAGAACCCGGTTTTTCTATGGTTTCTATTCCGAACATCTGTTCTATCCTTTTTCAATGAGATATGCACATGAGCAAAGAAGAGAAGCATTTTGGGCCTGTATGGTTTATTCCCGGTGAAAACCAAGGCAAATATCCCTTTTGCCATTCCATTTATGTCGAAGGCGCAGGGGTCTTGATAGATCCTGCCTCTGACAGAGAAAGGCTCGTTCAGTTGCGAGAAAAGCCTGGAGTCAAGACCGTTTGGCTTAGCCACTGGCATGAGGATCATTTCATGCATCTGGATCTATTCGATGACCTCCCTCTCTGTATCTCAGAGGCGGACGCTCCCCCTCTATCAGATCTTGACATCCTTATGGATGCCTACGGCATTGATGAGGCGAGGGATGACTGGCGTCCTGTTTTTGAAAATCAATTCAACTTCCGGCCACGTAAGCCAACCCGCTTCCTCAGGGGAGGAGAGGTGATAGATCTCGGAACGGTTGCCGTGAAGTTGATCAGCACACCTGGTCATACGCCCGGTCACCTCTCCTTTTTTTTCAAGGGGCCTGATATTCTCTTCCTGGGTGATTATGACCTGGGAAAGTTTGGGCCATGGTATGGTGACGTGGAATCAAGTATCCAGGGGACCATCGACTCAATGGAGCACTTGCGGAATATGCCCGCAACAGTATGGCTCACATCCCACGAGACCGGCGTATTTGAGGACGAGCCAGGAGTTATTTGGGACGAATATGTGGGTGTTATTGCTGAGAGGGAAGGCAGGCTGATGGATTTCCTAGAGGAGCCTCGGACCATGAAAGATATTATCGAGGCCTGGATCGTTTACAAAAAGCCGCGGGAACCCAAGGGCTTCTATGAATTGGGCGAGCGGGGACATATGAAGAAGCACCTGGAAAGGCTTATGGGGCAGGGCAGGGTGACGCTTAAGGGAGATAGATATACCAGGGTGTGACAAGGTAGACCATCTCGGGTTTAATTAATTGGCTGGACAGAATGAGAAATTCGTAGTAGTGTTGCTCATAATATTGGAGAATTCAGAGAAAGCATAAAAGAGGCCACAAAGGGGCTACAAGAGAGAGGACATGGATTATGGGGACAGGGAAAAATACCATAGAGATCAAAGAAAAACGAAAAGGGAACCGGGTCAAGTATGAAATCCCGGACTTTGTCTATGCCGAGTTTAGCCTTAGAAGGAAAAACCCCAAAGAGGATAAATCATACGCCTTGAAAGTCATGGATTGGTCCAGGAATGGACTCGGCATGGTTGTCACCCCAAAGGACTTCGACCTGCTCTATCAAGTGAAAGTGGGAGATACCCTACAAAACATGGCATTTTTTGCGGAATGGGCCATGATCAAAGTGGAGGGCACCGTAAGGCACAAATCGGTGATCAATGAGGGCAAATACAAAGGATGTTTCATGGTAGGCATTGAATCGCCTGAGATTCTGGAGAGTTGCAAACCAGTTGGACATTGAAGTCATAATCATCAGCAGTCATAAGAGATTTAAGGCAGAGGCATTTTCCCTCTGCTTTTTTTTGCCTTCTCACTGCATCATTCGGCTGACCAAGATCAATGCTTTGGGGGTCTGATTTTGAAGCCATTTATTCTTGACTTTACCCCACCCATTACGGTCTCATGAACAGCAGATTTTCTCTTGGTGTGTTCAACTTCCATCTGGACGTCATTTCTCGGAGAGATCCCTCAAAATGTGTCCAACAGACTCTTCATAGGGTGATGTTCGTTTTGTTCCGAGATGGGAGGAGACTGTCCTCTCCCGAGAGGGGTCTATTTCGGACGGGTAGAAACGCTTGTCTTTAAGTAGGACGAAGCGGCAGTTTCACTATTTTCAACGCGTGACAAGGAGGGAGCATCATGGGTTACATTATTTTGGCGATTGTTTTTATTGTGTTGGGCCTTTCTATTCCTCGGTTCATTAGCAGGGAAAAACTTGGGTGGTTGAGAGGGACCATCCCTTCTCTTTTCGCTATCATTGCCCTTTTTTTCATATTTGCAACCTCTTTTGTGATCATTGATGCGGATAAGGTGGGCCATTTAAAGAGAATCTATCTGGGCAAGAAAATGCCACCTGGCCAGATCATCGCCTTTGAAGGAGAGAAGGGACCTCTAGCGAGTATCTTGCCACCAGGATTTCACTTCTCGCTATTGCTAAACGTGCTTCATGAAGTGGAAGAGCGCCCGGTCGTTAACATCCCAGAAGGTCACTACGGCTATGTGGTAGCCAAAGATGGGGCACCCCTTATGAAGGGGCAATATATGGCAGAGGCATGGTCAAAGGAGAAGTTTAAAAACATGCTTAACGCAGAATTCTTTCTCAAGAACGGTGGGCAGAAGGGGCCCCAACTAAGTGTTCTTCGCCCTGGAACGTACCGTTTAAATCTGTATCTGTTTGATGTCAAACTGGATAAGGCGACAGATATTCCAGCGGGCTTTGTGGGTGTTGTAAAGTCAAACGTCCAGGAAACGCCCGGTTGGGAGCTTGCTGATGTTCCAAGCGAGCTCGCAGGCGCTCTGGCCGTACCCCTTGTGAAAAAGGGTTCGGTCGGCATATGGGATGACCCATTGCCCCCTGGCCGCTATTATTTAAACAAGGCAGCATTCAATGTGACTCGCGTGGACACAAGGGTTCAGACCTGGAACTACAAAGGAGGTTATAAGCGCCGGTACATCGATCTGCAAGTGACACAGGACGGTGCCATTGTACAAAAGGAACGTGCAGATGTGGTGAGCATACCGAAACAGGCTGCGGATTCAGCCATATTCACGAGAATGGAAGGGTGGTTGGTGCCTCAAGAGCTTCGGGTCCAGGTGCAGGTGGAACCAAATGATGCCCCTTTCCTCGTCGCCTCTGTGGGGAATGTGGAGTTCGCGGAGGACAAGGTGGTTACCCCTTCCATCAGGTCTGTGGTGAGGAATATCTGTGCTGCTGAAAGGGTGTTGAGCCTCATTGACGAGAATCGGGCTGGTATTGAGGAGAAGATAGAAGCCGCTGTTATTCCCGAGGGTAAGAAAGCGGGTGTTACGGTCAAGGATGTTCGTCTTGTTGACTCTGTGGTTCCCCCGGAGCTGATGGTTGCCAGGTTGCGTGAACAGTTGGCTGATCAGTTGCAAGAGACATATAAAAGGGAGAGAGAGGCCCAAGATCAACGAATACTCACGGAGAAAGCCCGTGCCACGGCCGATCAGCAGCCAGAATTGGTGGCAGCAGAGATTCGCGTGAAAGTTGCGGAAAAAAATAAAATGGCAGCGAAGCTCAAGGGGGAAGGGGAAAAGCTTAAACTGATAGAGATTGCGACAGGGCAGAAGGCCCAGGTTGCGGTACTGGGTCAAGAGAAAGTCATGGAGTTGGCGGTCTTGGACAAGGTCCTAAACGCGGCTGTCACAAATCCTGATATTGTAAAGATCCCCCGGATTCTCGTTTCCGGAGAAGGGGCTGGTTTAGAGGGAGCTGCTGCGATTTTAGGTGCAAGCAATATCGTCGGGGGCATAAGCGAAGGTTTGAAGAAAAAGGAGCCGGCCGGCCAACGGACCGGGCAATAAGGGTTTTCAGGAGGATACCATGGTTTCATTTGGTGGATTTCCCAAGGAGTTGATTCGCTTTTTCGATGGGCTAAGAAAGAACAATACAAAGGAATGGTTCCAGGATCACAAAAAGGACTATGAAATCCATGTCAAGCAACCTTCTGAGGCGTTTGTTATGGTAATGGGAGAGAAGCTCAGAGCCGTTGCGCCCAAGATCCATGCGATTCCCAAAGTGAACAAGAGTCTTTTTCGATTGAACAGGGATACACGATTCAGCAGAGACAAAAGTCCCTACAAGACAAACCTCGGCATCTGGTTCTGGGAGGGTGATCGAAAGAGGATGGAATGCCCTGGCTTCTATTTCCATTTGGATTCCGATAATCTCATGCTGGGAACGGGCCTTCACATCTTTCCCAAAGAACTTCTCGGTCCTTACAGGGATGCCGTGGTTGACAAGAACCATGGACCGAAACTGAAAATGGCGGTGAACAAGGTTAGTAAACTGGGGTATAGTATTGTGGGGAAGCATTACAAAAGAATACCTTCAGGATATGATGATTCCCATAGGAATGCCGAATTTCTGCTCTATAACGGTTTAGCAGC
>JASFIT010000208.1:0-8059 GCA_050122535.1 Desulfobacteraceae bacterium
AGGGTGGGAGCGAGTCGCGATGCGACTCATACCTTTTTATAAAACAGCCTGCACCTTCGCGGGTGCGTCAAGACTCAGGCAAAGTAACATTAAAACTTCTGGAGGCCTCCTTAACCGTTACACCTTTCACGTCTACCCAGACGCGCGAAACCTGTCCCAAAATTCCTTGTCCTTATCCCGCCAATCCGGACCAAATTTCCTGTCATAATAGGAGGCGAACCTATCAATCCAGCGCCACCAAAAGGGTTTACCCTTTTCTTTGGCCTCCAGAACATCGTTTAAAAAAGTGACTATATGGGTCATCTCCTCTTTGGGCACATAAGAGGCCGCACCCTCTTTGAAAGATTTCACCGTATCATCAAGGCTCAGTGCATGGGCGGTCAACATAACGGCTATTACGTCCCTTTGATTGGCAATCTCCAACAGCTTATAGCCTTCTACACCCATAATATCCAAGATAGCGATGTCAAAATATTGGGATTCCAAGAACTTCTTGCCCTCATCAAAGCTGGAAGCCTTTACCACATCACACATGGGTAACAGTTCTTCCAATGTTTTTAACACATCAGGCTCATCATCAACGATGAGAATCCTTTTGTAATCTAGCAAATTTCTCTCTGACATGATGCTCTCTCCTTTTTGACCTCCCGGAGGCTCACTCGAAAGACTACGGATCCATTGCCAAACCTGGCCCTAGATCCTTAAACTCCCTGAATTGGAACCCACTGCCACTACATTCTGAGGCTGGTTCTTTCGTTGTTCTTATCATAATCAAGACTTGACGTCAGCGTATTAAGTTGTGTTGTACTAAGGAATGTGCCAGGTTTTTGCAGGGCGGGGAAATTTTTCTTGACAGTGCCCGGCTATTTTGTTAGAAATCGCCGGAATAGCCCAACAAACGGTTGGTTGATTTTCTGCTCTTTTTGGCTTACTGAGCACAAAACGAGGTGATTTCTGGTACTTAGAGAAAATATTTCCCGAGATTTGCGCGAGTGGGAATGGCAGCTTTTCAGGTGAAGCGGCGAAAAGCCTGGCCCATATGCTTCGTTCAGCCAGGATAGGAACACCAAACGCTTTGGCGGTGAGGGCGTTAGGGGATACTGTGTAGAAGGAGTGAAAGCTTTTTTTAAATGGAAGGGGGGAGAAATGATGGCAGCATTGAAAATTAGGGCAGTCTTCAAGAGTATTTTTTTTGCGGTAATCCTCTGTGCATTTTCGTTAAGCCTTTTGATTCAAGCAGGGGCCGGGGAAACTCGAGGTGTCACCGAGACCGAGATTCGTATTGGTGTCATACCAGACTTGACTGGGCCTGCATCCTTTGGCTCAAGGAACCATTTGTGGTCTATCCGCAAATACCTGGATGAGATTAATGGGAAGGGAGGCATACATGGTCGGAAAATTAGGCTTTATGTGGAGGATGGGAAGTACAATCCCAGTATAGCGCTGAATGCCTTTAAGAAGCTTATTCTGAAGGAGAAGGTGTTTGCAATGATGGCCAACATGGGATCGGCTGCAAACAAGGTCCAGTTGCCGCTCATTGATGAGTACAAAGTGCCGTTGATTTCTCCGGCTGTGACTTCAGAGTGGATGTATAATCCCCCCAAAAGATACATCTTTGCCACCATGCTTTCCCAGGGATATTGCGCACGCGCCCTGATAGACTATGTGGTTAATCAATTGGGCGACAAAAAGCCTCGGATTGGCGTCTTATACATAAAGACAGAACTGGGCCATGAGTCCCTGAGAGAGGTCAAGGATCAAGCAGCTATGTATGGTTTCAAAATCGCAACAGAGATAGATTATACGCCAGGCAGTATTGACTTGTCAGGACAGGTGGCCAAGTTGAAGGAAAAAGACGTGGACTATGTCATGTTAAGCGGCATCATCAAGGGGCCCCTGTATGCGTGTAAAGAGGCCGCTAAACTTAATTGGAAGCCGCAGTTTCTCTTCCCTGGCGTGGCCTCAGATGAGCACGTCTTTGCCCTGGGCAAAGAGACAATGTTTTATGGAAAGCTGCCAATCGGGGCCTCAGCCTACTATCCTGTCTCTGCCAATTTTCCAGGTAAGAAAACCATGTTAAGCTGGCTCAAAGAGGACCCAAAACAGGGAAGGATTTACACCTACAATCTGCATGGCCTTACCTATGTGAGGACTCTCGTTGAGGGTCTCAAGAGGGCTGGGAAGGATCTGACTGTGGAAGGACTTGTCAGGGCCATGGAAACGATTCAGGATTGGGACAACTGGGGCCAGGGACCCATCACATTTGGTAACAACGACCGCCAGGGGGCCGACAAAGTCAGTGTGTTCCGCGGTGTGAAGGGAGGGGCTGATGGTATCGGAAGATGGGAGATCGTGAAGACTTGGACAGAGCCGAAAAAACGGTAGGTCCTTGAATTAGAGAACTAAACAGTGGGGGAGCGCTATGAGTCGAGAGGTCAAAAGCTGGGATGAGTATCTAAAAGACTTTGAGGAGAGAAAAGCCAAAATATTGGCAATGGGTGGAGAAAAAGCGGTAGCCAGGCAGCATGAAAGAGGGAAGCTTACCGCTCGGGAAAGGATTGACAAATTTTTTGATCCTGGAACCTTTGAAGAGGTATTTACCTTTTTAAAACACAAAGAAGTCGATTTTGGCATGGACAAGAAAGAGATCCCTTCAGAGGGCGTCGTTACGGGGTTTGGCAAAGTTGATGGTCGGTATGTGTGCGTTTGGTCACAGGATTTTACCTCTTCCGGAGGTACCATGTCTGATTTCCATGGCATGAAAGCATCAAGCATCATCATGGATCACGCGATGAGGATGCGGGTTCCTGTGGTGGGAATGATGGATTCAGGTGGTGCGAGGCTTCAGGAAGGCATGCAGGCTGGGCACATGGGGTATGGGAGGATGCTTAACGCCCATACGTATGCTTCTGGTTCCATTCCCCAAATTGCAATGATGATGGGTCCATGTGGGGGTGGCCAGGGTTATGTGCCTGCCATGAATGATATTGTCCTTATGGTTGAAGGTAAGAGCAACATGTATATAGGGGGACCCGTATTTGTGAAGCAAAGCATAGGTGAGATTACCACCATTGAAGAATTGGGTGGAAGCAAAATGCATTCCAGGGTCACGGGCATCTGCGACCTTGAAGTCAAGGATGATGATGAATGCATGGCAGAGACGAAAAGAATTCTATCTTATCTTCCCTCGAGCTTTGAATCACCCCTGCCTATACACAGCCCTACGGACAAACCGGACAGGAGATTACCTCAACTCCTAGAGATTGTGCCCACGAACATGCGAAGACCATATGATATGAAGAAGGTCATCAAGGAAGTGGTAGATGAGGGGAGTTTTTATGAACTCAAAAAAGAGTATGCGGCTAACTTAATCATCGGCTTTGCGCGCTTCAACGGGATTCCAGTAGGTCTCATTGCAAACCAGCCCCTCGTTAGAGCGGGCGCCCTTGAAGTGGAGGCGGCGACCAAGATAGCCCGCCACATCAGATTTTGTGATGCCTTTAATTTACCTCTTGTCTTTCTTATAGATAATCCTGCCTATCTTGTTGGAACGGATCAAGAAAGAAAGGGCGTGATAAAACACGGATGTAAAAACCTTCACGCTTATGCCGAGGCCACGGTGCCAAAGATAAGTGTCATCTTGCGTAAAGCATACGCGGGTGGATATGCCGGAATGTCAACCAAGACGATGGGGGGCGACGCGGTACTTGCCTGGCCCTGCGCAGTGATTACCATCGTTGTTCCTGAGGCGGTCATTGATGTCATTTATCCCAAAGGCAAATATGACGAAGCGTTCCGTCAACAGGCCCTGGAGAATTACTATGAAAAATACGTGGGCCCTTGGTTCTGTGCGGGCCGAGGTCTCATTGATAATGTCATCCGACCGGAGGACACCCGGCTTGAAATTATAAAGCACTTGGAGGGATTGCTAAATAAGAAACAGATTGATATCCCACCCAAGAAACACGGTAATATCTATCTGTAAGCAGGTGAATTAGTGATATGGCCCCTAGGGAGATTATTTCCATTGGGACTGCTGATGCGGATTCGGGTTTAAGGGGAATGGATATGGCTGTTCTAAGGGGAGAAAGGTGAAGAATGATACCCTACGAATTAAATGAAGATCAAAAATTATTTCAAGAGACAATAAGGCGAATGGCAAAGGAAAGGTTAGCTCCTGGGGCACAGGATGTTGACCAGAGCAGCGATTTTCCCTGGGATCTCTATGCGCTCTTCAAGGAAAACGGACTTCCAGGAATAAATATACCTGAGGAATATGGGGGCGCTGGAGCGGATAGACTCACCACGGCTTTAGTCCTTGAGGAAATGGGCAAAACCTGCAATACGTCTGCGATTATCTTGGGCGTGTTCTTTCTTTCCAATCTGGTGATTACACTTTTAGGGAACGAAGAGCAAAAAAGGCGATTCCTTCCGGGAATCGCAAATGGTGAGTCTATTTGTGCCATTTCTTTAATTGAACCGGGGATAAACTTCGACACCAATAATATCAATACGACGGCGATTTCGGGGGATGACCACTATCTACTGAATGGCAAGGCGCCTTTTATTTCAAATGCGGATGTCGCAGATTTTCTCATGGTGCTCGCTAAAGACGGTCATTCACAAGGAACTGAAGCAATAGATTTTTATGTGGTTGAGAAGAAATCTTCTGGATATGCTTTTGAGAAAAAGGGAGAGCTATTGGGTGAGGGGTCGAGGCAAGCCTGTGAGGTGGTCTTTAAGGATTGCAAAGTATCTGGCGAAAATCGATTTACCCCTGATAAGGGGGGCGTTAAGGCCATCATGAAGATTTTAAAGGCGAATAATTTCATGACCGCGGCGAGGGCACTGGGGTTAGCGCAGGGGGCCTTTGATCATGCATTAGAATATGCCAAAACAAGGGTTCAGTTTGGAAGGCCGATCGCAAAATTTCAGGCCATTCAGTTTTTGCTCGCAGAGATGGCAGCTAAAATAGAGGCTGTCCGTCAATTATTATACAAAGCCTGCACGGAAATGGATAAGGGAAGTAAAGAAGCGATTAGGCTTGGCGCTATGGCCAAATCTTTTGCCTGTGACGTGGCCATGGACGTTTCTGTGGATTCAGTTCAGATTTTTGGCGCTTATGGGGTTAGCAGAGAATATCCAGTGTCTCGTTATTATCGGAATGCAAAACTTGTCGCCCTCGTTGAAGGCACTTCAGATTTGCAAAAAAGGACCACTGCTAAAGAAATAATCTCCTGAAAAGGGAAAGGAAAGATGGAACACATAGGCTACAATCTAACGCAAGATCAAATCAGTCTAAGAGATAGGGCGAGACATATCGCCAACGCGTATATTAAGCCAAGGGTAGAAGAGATTGATAAAAAAGGAGAATTCCCCTGGGATATCCAGAATGCTTTCAAAGAGGAGGGATTTTTGGGTATCGGGATTCCAAAGGAATACGGTGGGAGTGAAAGAGGCGCTTTGGCATGTGCATTGGTTTTGGAAGAGATAGCAAGGGTTTGCACAACCTCCGTCATCATCTGTGGACAAGCCATCTTAGGGACCAAAATGATTGTGGGGGCAGGAAGCCATGAGCAAAAATCCAAATACTTACCTCCCGTTGCCCGAGGAGAAATGATCGCTTCTGTTGCCATGACAGAACCAGAAGCGGGCTCTGATTCAGCTGCACTTCGAACTCGAGCCGTGAAAAAGGGCAATGAATATATTCTGAACGGGACAAAGCTCTGGATTACAAATTCTGATGTATGTGATCTTTTCACGGCATTTGCCAAGACGGATCCGGAAAAGGGGAGGGCGGGAATTTCTGCATTTATTATCGATAGGGACACCCCCGGCGTTACAGTGGGAAAACATGAGGACAAAATGGGAAGCACGGCAATTCATACGTGCGAAGTGGTTTTCGAGGATTGTGTGGTGCCTAAAGAGAATCTTGTTGGGGAAGAGGGCGAAGGATTTCTCATTGGTCGCCGTCTTTTTGGAGAGACAAGGTATATAACGGCCTCTAGAGCCATAGGGCTGGCCCGGGGCGTTTTAGATTACACCGTAGAGTTCGTAAAAGAGAATGGAATAAATTCTGAACTCACAAATTCAAAAGTCGCAGAAATGGCGACTAAAATCGAGGCTGGCAGACACTTGTTATATAAGGCCTGTTCTGAAGTGGAAAGAAGAAGTAAAGACGCCCGAATCCGTGTTTCCATGGCCAAGTACTTCTGTTCAAGTGTCGCCGTTGAGGTACCCATTATTGCCTTAGAGATCTTGGGCAAACATGGATATACCCCTAAATATCCGATCGAACGGATGATGTGTGACGCCAAAGTCACACAAATTGCAGAGGGGACCAGTCAAATCCAATGCGCAATCATCGGGGGTGCCCTATCCAGGGGAGAGTTCTATCATTAAGAAAAAAAGTTCGTGCCTTTTAAGCTGAGGACTTTTGGCCCATGCCGAGCGTATGTGGTCAAGTTTTTTGGAAATAAATTAAGGAGGCTGTGTAATGGTTGCCGAGCGAAAAGAGAGAATTGTTTCCATCGAAGAGGCCGTATCCGTCATAAAAGATGGGGATGTGGTCGGATTATCCGGTTCGGTGCTGTTCAATCAACCGGCAGCATTGGCCCGTGCTGTAATTCAAAAGGGTGTAAAGGATCTGACCCTGGTCATGCTTACAGGCGGATTGGTCTCGGATATGCTAATCGGGGCCGGTTGTGTGAAGAAGGTGGTATCTACGTATATGGGGATACAGGATTATGCCCCCATATGCCCCAATTTCCAAAGGGCATACATGGAAGGGAATCTTACCTATTGGGAATGTGACTTCCAGCATTTCCATTGCACCATCAAAGGTGCACAATGGGGGATGCCCTACCTGTTAACAAAAGCGGGCATTGGCACCGATATCTGCAGGATAAATCCTGATTTAGAAGAACTGGAGGTTGACGGCACTAAGTGGATAAAAGTTCCCCCCACGCCGATCGATGTTTCTTTGATCTATGCCAGTAAAGTGGACCCATATGGCAATTGCATCTATGAAGGGAGTGTTTTTGCAGAATTCATACTGGCCAATGCGACAAAAAGGGCAATCATTGTTCAGGCGGAAGAAATTGTGCCAAATGAATATATGAGAAGAGATCCCAGGGTCGTCATTTTGGGTGGTCCCACGAGAGCCGACTATGTAGTCGATGTACCCTATGGTGCCCATCCCGATGAGGGCCCAAAATACTATGCCCACGATTCCGAGCATGTTAAGGAATATGTCAAAGCCGCAAAGAGCCCTGAGACATTCAAGGCATATCTAGATAAATATGTCTACGGTTGTAAAACACAAGCTGAATACTTAGAGGCCATTGGAGGGATTACCAGACTTCTAACCCTAAGACAAAGTATGATTTAAGGAGGTTGAGCGCCGTGTCGAAAATTTATGAGGGTGAATACACCATTTCCGAGCTTCAGTCTATCTTGATTTCACGCCAGATTAAGCCAACAGATAACATTGTGGGACCGGGTTTCTATAATGATGTTGTCTATAACGGGGCACTCTTGGCCATGAAAAAGCATGCTCCTGATACCCTGTATTTGTCAGGAATCGGTTGGTCCAGCCTGGCCCAGGCAGAAATTCCAAGGCATACCCCCATGTACATACCCTTTGAATATCGATTTATGGCTGTCTGTGAGAAGATCATTAGAGGCCATGATGAAATACAACTATCGGCCGGAGGCCCAAGACAGCATTGCAATGTTTTTTTTCTGGGTGGGATGCAGGTGGACAAATATGGAAATCAGAATATCTCAGTCATAGGCGGCGTGGACAAACCCACTTTTCGAGGCCCTGGCATCATTGGATTACAGACTTTTGCAACATACATGGACAGATATTATATCTACACGAGGAACCATGATACCAGGACCTATGTGGATGAGGTGGATTTCATATCTGCCCCGGGTTACAGGAATAGACATGGTGACAGGAAGAGCTGGAATTTTGAAAAGTATGGCTGGAATCCAAATGGTCCACAGGAGGTGATAAGTCCCATTGCGGTGATGGATTTTGAGGAAGAGACCA
>JASFIT010000209.1:0-8041 GCA_050122535.1 Desulfobacteraceae bacterium
AGGAAGAAAATCCCTACGAGCAGCTTGGGGTGTGTTTGTGGGAAATGTGGTCAGCATTGGATTCAAACTCGCCTACTGTGGCGCGATCATCTTCTTTTACATGAAAGAAATGTTTTAGAGACTGTCGAAAAACGGGCTTCTTAGAGGCTGATGGAAAATGTCCAGATGCAAGGCTTCCGAAATCCCGAGGAATGAGGTGTAATAGAAGTACACCGCAGTGACTTGCCCTGTTAAATCGGCTTCGCCGTCTCGCATAGCGAGAATTTAACAGGGCGGGGGATGAGGGTAACGCAGCAGATGTGCGTTTTCCATCAGCCTCTTAAGCATCCGGCAGCACCAGCCTTACAAACGCGCTCGAAATAAACAAAACCTCCTCCCTCTCATCATACTTCTATTCAGATCCATTCTCTCTCGCGACAGTGGAGTCCCGTGTGGTGAAGTATAGCGCCAAGGCCATGAGTATGGCCGCAAAGCAGATCAGGAAGGCGGTGCGATAGGCCTGCCCGCCGTCGGATACATTTGGGGCCATACTTTGCATAACGGCACCCAAAGCATGGATAAAGAGACCCGCCCCCATCATGGTGAAGAAATTAATCCCTGCCATGGCAGTCCCAGACATTTCCAGAGGCATGAGTTCCATGATATGGGCAAAACTGAGCTGGTTAAAGGAGGCGAAAAATCCGATAAAGAATAGAACGACTGCCAAAGCAACCTGATGGGAAGTGCCTTGCCACTGGGCGAGGGTGAAGATGGCTGCAGCTTGGATGAAGAGGGCAAAGATAAGGGTCCGTTTTCTAGAATTAAGAACTCGGTCTGAGAGTATTCCGCCTAACGGGGAGCCGAGGATGAATCCCGCACTGATCATGAGCAGAAGATTTCCGGCTGTAACGGGGGAAAGCCCCAGATGCACCATGAGAAAGGGCCCCGCCCACAGTGCTTGGATGGAAGCAAACGATCCGTAACGGAGGAAAATGCTTAAAGAGATGGCCCAGTAATTCCAAGTTGTAAACAAGGCGTTCATGGAGGCCCAGGCAGAAGGAGGGCTGGGTGTGTAGGACGGAATCTCGTTGGGGAGACGTTTATCCATAGGCGTGTCGCGTACCAAGATCCAAAGACATGCGGTCAAAAAGGCATTGATACAGGCCAGGGCATAGAAGGCTCCTCGCCAGCCCAATGCTTGCATGAGAAGTGCCAGCGGACTGGTGGCTGCTAGAGTGCCCAACGCGCCCATCGAGAGTAGTAGCCCGGTAATGGTGGCGAATTTTGCCAGATCGAACCATTTGGTGAAGAGTTTGAGGGTCCCCATGAGGTTGGCCGCCATACCGAGTCCCAGCAGTCCGCGACCTATGACTCCGCCGGGTAGGCTTCCAGCATGAGCAAAGATGATGGCACCTAGGACCGCAATGGAATTTAGCACCACCATGCTGATCCTGGCCCCAATCCGATCCAGGAGGAGACCCAACGGAGGTTGAGCAAGGGCAAAGACATAGAAAAAAACGGCGCCCAATAGACCCAACTCCTGGGAATTGAGGCGAAGGTCTCGGCTCAGATCCGGGGCGATGATGGCGCTCGATACGCGATAAAACTGGGACATCAGAAAAAGAGAAGCACAGACTCCAAATATGACCCACCGTCTCCTGTTCATAAGCTCTTCTTATAACAGCTCTGGGTAAAGTCGAGAACAAGAATCTCTAGACGCAAGGACCCTTCCGCTTCCATGCATTTCGTCTGGAATTAACAGCGGCAACATGAACAGCGTCAAGTGTGCTTGACACGATATCTTCTCATTATCTATGATTCCCACCTAGGAGAGGTATGCACTGCGTTTCTGAAGCAGGCTCAGAATTGAAAGGAGGTTCGTGAGATGGAGACCATTAAGATTATGCCCTGTCTCGATATGAAGGAGGGGCGGGTCGTCAAAGGCATCCATTTTGTCGATCTGAGGGATGCGGGTGATCCGGTGGAGAATGCACAATTCTATGAAAAGGAAGGGGCGGACGAACTGGCGATGCTGGACATCGCAGCCACCGTAGAAAACCGTAAGACAAGACTGCAATGGGTGAAAAACGTCTCATCGGTGATATCAATCCCATTGACGGTAGGGGGAGGTATTGGCAGTCTGGAAGACATGGAATCGGTGCTTGAGGCAGGCGCTAACAAGATATCCATGAATAGCGCTGCGGTTCGAAATCCTGACCTTGTCCGTGAGGCAGCTGAAAAGTATGGAGGCGAGAAGGTCACTGTGGCCATTGATGCAAGGAGAAATAAGGAGATGGCTTCCAGCTTTGAACTGGTTGTGGCAGGCGGGACCAAGCCAGTGGGTAAGGATGCTATTGAATGGGCAAAGGCGTGTCAGGAACTGGGCGCAGGCGTTCTTCTTCCCACAAGCATGGACGGTGATGGCACGCAAACGGGTTATGATTTAGCGTTTACCAAGGCCATTTCGGATGCGGTGGATGTACCTGTCGTTGCCTCAGGGGGCGCGGGAAACCTGGAACATTTCTATGAAGCCGTAGCAGAAGGGGGTGCACAAATTCTGCTTGCTGCCTCGGTTTTCCACTACCGTACCTTAAGTATAAGAGAGGTTAAAGAGTACTTGAAAAACAAGGGCCTGAAGGTGGAACTGTGAATAGCCCTTCTTGTTCATTTCTGAGGGCAAGGCAAAACCCACTTTCTTGACAAGCCTTTGGCTCTACAATACCATGGGTTCATCACCAAAAGAATGATGTTTCCCAATCCTTGAAAAGGGCTAAGCCCTGAACCGTAGAGGGATTTCTTTATGCAGATATCTCGCCGAGATTTCCTCAGACGTTCTCTCATCCTTGGCGGCTACATTCTCTGCTCTCCCGTCTCTCTTCATGCCAACAAAAAAAACAGAGCACAGTGGCGGCCCGCCTACGACACATTGGAGGGCAAGGGTAAACTGGCGGAGAGGATTGAACAGGCCTACGCTATCTTTGAGTCGTGCGAACTTTGTCCCCGGCAGTGCGGCGTGAATCGGCTCAAGGGCGAAAAAGGAATTTGCCAGGCCCCGGCGGATGTTGTGGTCCATAGCGCCCAACCCCACTTCGGTGAGGAGATATCACTGGTCGGTGAGCATGGTTCTGGCACCATTTTTTTCTCGAACTGCAATCTCCGCTGCATATTCTGCCAGAACTGGCCCATTTCCCATGAGGGCAGAGGAAGGAAAGTAAAGGATGAATATCTGGCGGAACTGATGCTCCATCTTCAAAAGATCGGCTGCCATAATATCAATCTGGTGACCCCCACCCACGTGATGCCTAACATTCTCAGTGCCACGCGGATTGCATTGAAAAAAGGTTTGAGTATTCCTTTAGTCTACAACACGAGTGGATACGAGCGCGTGGAGATCCTGAAGATCTTGGACGGCATCGTGGATATCTATTTGCCTGATATGAAATATATGGATGCGGATCAGGCGCAAAAGTTTTCATCCGGTGCCTTGGATTACCCTGAGATGGCAAAAGGCGCGATCATCGAAATGAACCGACAGGTGGGAGGGCATCTGACCGATAAGCGGGGAATAGCGCTGAGGGGGCTGATGATCCGACACTTGGTTATGCCCAACCGTGTGGCTGGGACAGAGAAATTCACTAAGTGGGTGGCGGAGAACCTCCCCAAAACCACTTATGTGAACGTGATGGCGCAATATCGTGTGGAATACAAGGCGTTTGAATATCCGAAAATTGCTCGAGGGATTACTGTGGAAGAATTCCTGGAAGCCATGGACTGGGCCGAAAAATGTGGCTTGACCCATCTCGACCCTCACTCCCTGGCGCTCAAGGACTTCTACGCCCGAGGCCGGTCAGGCTGAACACATCGAGATTCCATCTGCCTTAGCTTCTGCCTTTAAGCCCAAATACCCGGGATGGGCTTACCACAATTGCCGCACTTCCCTCTGTTTAAATGCATTTCTTTGATCATGTATCCCATGCGCTCGATAACGATCTTCTTGCAATTGGGACAGAAGGTGTTCCAGGCCTCATGACCCGGTACCCTCCCTATATAAACATGCTCCAGACCGCAGGCTAAAGCGGTCTCACGGGCCTTCTCAAGTGTGAAGACTGGGGTTGGGGGGAGGCGCTGGAGCTTGTATAGAGGATAAAAGCGAGATAAATGGAGGGGGGTGTCTGTTCCCAATTCTTCCCTTACCCAAAGGGACAGATCTTCAATCACCGACATATCATCATTTTTGGTCGGAATGATGAGGGTGGATACTTCCAAGTGGACTCTGTCCTGCTTCAGCACCTTCAGAGTGTCCAGCACGGGGCTCCGTTCTCCCTCCGACAAATCATGATAACAGGCATTGGTAAACCCCTTAAGGTCTATGTGGGCTGCGTCTATGAGCTTGCACAGGTCACGGAGGGGACCCTCATTGATGAAGCCATTCGAGTGGATCACATTCAAAAGGCCTTCCCTCTTTGCTAGGCGGGCGATGTCAGACATGTATTCGTAGAAAATTGTAGGTTCTGCATAGGTGTAAGCAATAGAATGGGCCCTCATCTGTTTTGCTTTTTTTACCACAAGCTCTGGGGAGAATTCTTGAGCAAAGACGTCCTCTGGAAAGGCTTGGGAGATCTCCCAATTTTCACAAAATTTACACCGAAAATTGCAGCCTGCTGTGGATAGGGTTAAAGAATTGGTGCCAGGAAGGACGTGGAAAAAAGGCTCTCTTTCGATTTTGTCCAAATAAAGAACGCAGGGATTCCCGTAGACCAGAGTGTAAAGCTTCCCGTACCGATTCTCACGCACCCTGCAAAATCCCCTCTTGCCATGAGGGACGTGGCATTGCCTAGGGCATAGATCACACTGGATTTTTCCGCCACCCAATGGGGTGAAATAGGGGGAGAGCCTTGTCTTGATGAGGCCTTTTATGGGCATTTTTGCCCGTATTATTTTTGGAACACAGCACAGATGAGCCATCCAAAGGGCACAGAAGCTTTTACCACTAAACTTTAAGAACTCACGTTTTGTTAGTCGGCTCTGTAGCATGCATTTACTCCTCTTTCAGCCGTCCAAGTTGTGAGGGTTGGTGTTCAGAGTAGGCGGCCATGCCATGCTCTATTATTGGAGAGCGGTCCAAGTATTGTCAATAGGGTCAAGGAAAGATTTGGGATATGTTTATCAAGAAACCAGAGCATTGCTATTGAACTTGAGTTTTTTGCTATTAAATTAAAAAAAGGAGCCTTATAAGAACTAATGATTACTTCTAGAAAATTGGGGAAAAAAAGAGGGGGTTATCGTGCCTGAGATAATGACGACTAAAGAATTGGCAGAATATCTAAAGTTGCATGAAATTACCGTATGCAAACATGCTGCAGAAGGGATTATTCCAGCAATCCGGATCGGCAGGGTCTGGAGGTTTGATAAGGAAGCCATTGATAAATGGATCAATGGGGCTGCCAGGAACTGAGCAGCCGGCAGAATCACATTGCCCAGGCCCGTGAATTATTATATACTGTCTATCAATTCAATCCCGGATAGGTGCCAACCCTACCCACAGTTTTGTGAATCCCCTTTGAGCCATTGCGCTTAGCACCTGTGTAAAAGCCGCTTGCTTTGCGCAGCTTTGCATCCTTCAATTTCCTGTTGCTTTTTAGATCAAGACATCTGAGGAGGTACCAACATGGTGGAGAGAAGAAGATTTGGCTTTGATCGGCGCTCTGGAAATGACAGACGCAAAGTGTACAAGCTCGGCTATTTTTTGAGGGGAGGCGTGGAAAGAAGGGGTGGAAAAGAAAGAAGGTCCCGATTGGAGCGGAGAAATGACTGGGTAAGGGTGAACGACTGGTCCAGCGTGTTTGCGGGAGATACCATGGTTCGAAGTTCCCTTCAATAGGCATCGTTTCAATCGCCACGACTGATAATCCACCTTATCCAAACCCACCCGATAATACTACCAACGCCATAATGCGGAAAATCCCACCATGTGAATGAGGAGCCAAACAAAGTTCTCCCCAAGAAATGAGATCGAACTTTTTCCAAAATCGGAGGATGCCACAACTGAAGTATTTCTAAGGCACAGGTGATGAGGAATACCCAAACAGGAATTCTGTTAGAGGCTTTTTCATTTGGAAAAATGAGGCATACGATCAGGACCCAAAAGACAACATAGAGTACGCCAGCGCCGTAGTCATTGAACCACCATTGAAGGGGCCCTGAATAGAACTTAAAGAGAAACCCTGTCGGGGTGACAAAAAGCAAAGAAAGGAGGATATATTTGCGGATGAGAAATTTGGACACAACAGGGCTACGGCGGCCGAGGCCCTTACCCCTCCTTATTTATTCTCTCCCTCAAAACCGGCGAACATCTGAAGGTTAGAACTCTCCTTGAACCCAGCACCAGATCTTCCCCGGTTTGGGGGTTCCTGCCTCTCCGCTCACTTTTCCTCTTCACAGAAAACTTCCCAAATCCACTGATCAGAACATCCTCGCCATTCTCGAGGGACTTCTTGATGATTTCTAAAAGGGATTCAACCAGTTCCGTAGATCTGGTCTTGGGAAGCTCCAGCCGGTTGTGGAGAGCACCTATGATATGATTTTTTGTGAGAGTCATGGGCAATACTCCTGGGGCAAAGGTTCTCTGGATTCGAAGGGTATTCCCACCACAATGAAAGGAAATTACAGTCTAAGCATTAATTTGTCAAGGAATTTCAGAGGTTATAGAGGAGTGAGACAAAAAACCTCAAAGTTGTCTCAAAGTGATTTGTGATGCAGGAGGGTTTTGAAGGAATAAATTATGCAAAAAATGGAGGAAAGTAAAAAGCATATTTACATTAATAATTCAATAAGTTATATCTAATGGGAGGAACCGCTTTCCCAGGCCGATTTGGCCGATCCCTCAAAAGGTGCGGAATGTGCTAAATAGGTTTTTTGGCGATGATGCGTTTTGACGGAAAACTTCACGACCTTTCACCCTGCTTTATATTCAGTCCTCCAGCCTGAAAGTAAGTCCTCATCCTCGAAAAAGTCCACCTCCTCCCCTTTCAAGAGCCTGTGAAGATTTTCCAATCTGTTTTTGATTTCTCTAAAATTTTCAAAAGGACCTTCCAACTCCGAATCAGCATTCCTTTCCCCACTCTGCGCCAATGCCATCTCTGCAAATTCAAGTGCTTCGGATCTCTTTTTTTGTCTCGCTAGTAGTGCGGCAATCCAATACATGCACTCCGCCTTATACCCGGTTGAGGCAAATTCGTCGTTTTCCAGGTGCTCCAGGATCTCACGAAACACAGATTCCGCTTCCGGTAATCTCTCAAATTCTATCAAGAGCCGACCTTTGTAATAGAGATCAGAAAGACCTGCATTCTTCTTCTTTTCAAGGATGCGTTTGAGGATTTGCATGGCCTTTTTGTACTGACCGTAATCAAAATAGGCAGCGACCAAATTATACCCTGCCTGATCCGGGGCATAGGAGCCGTGTTGAAATGCGAATTCAATCTGGCGAAGCCCCAGTTCCCGCTTGTCCGGGATCCAAAACGTGATGAGGCGCAGGAAATTCGATTTGGCCGTCCGCCAGTAATGATAGGTACCCAGACCCAAATAGACGTCGAAGAGCTTGGTATCCTCCTTTAAGGCCTCTTGGAAATTGCCTACTCCCTTTTTGGCATCAAAATAGGCATTGATCCAGTTATGTTTGCGAAAGTTATTGAAGGCCCGATACCCGTATGCAGCACCAACGTAAAACAGAATCCATGGATTGTTTTCCTCCTTTAACAATTTATTGCCTTTCTCAATGGTCAGTTGAATGTTCTTTTCGAACTCTTCCTGAAATCTGTTAAGCCGAGAGAAGCTCATCCAGCTCTGATAGGTTGCTGCCTTAAAAAAATGGGGGGCCGGATGGGCTGGATAGGTTTCCTGGATTTGCCCAAACAATAGGAGGCTTTCCTTGAATCGATCGTGAAGAACCAGATTAATTCCCGGTAGCGCGGAATCGTAAAAAATGGGATCTTTTGAAGCCACTGTGCCGGGTGGCAGATCTGGTAGACTCTCAGTGGCATACGACAGGGCGGGTGAGATGGAC
>JASFIT010000210.1:0-8036 GCA_050122535.1 Desulfobacteraceae bacterium
ATGACAGACTCTGCTTTGCGCTGACTCCACACGGTCTCTGGACGTGCTTGAACAATAAACATATTTTCCGGAAAAGGCATGTCCTTATCAATGGCCCACTCGATATCCATATGTCGACCGTAATGTGCTTCAATGTTCTTGGCTATTTTAACTAACTCCTTGACCTCCTGCTCTTCCAAGCAGCACGTACACTGCATATCTGATTCCACATCGGCATTTATCACCTCACCCTTGTCGGGATCGAAGATACATTCTATATGCTTGGTAGATATGGTCTTTTCACTGGTCTCCATGACTACCTTATCGACAACGAATTTATCAGGGTTCACAGAACCGGATACGACCGTTTCTCCCAGGCCCCAACTCCCTTCGATGAGGACCTTGGATGGGTCTCCATCAGTCGGGTTCAGGGTAAACATAACCCCTGCGGCCTTTGAATTCACCATTCTTTGTATCCCTACGCTGATCAAAACCTTTTCATGGGGAAAATCGTTCTTGATTCTGTAACTGATGGCACGTGGTGTAAACAGACTGGCCCAGCATTTCTGCACACTTCTGATGACCTTGTCTGCCCCCAGAACCCATAGGTAGGTTTCTTGCTGCCCGGCAAAGCTTGCTGAAGGTAGATCTTCAGCCGTCGCGCTGGATCGAACCGCTACGGGAACCGTTTCTGCATCACATTTCTTGCAGAGCTGAGAATAGCCCACTTCTATCGCCATCCTCGTTTTATCGGACATGGAAGCATTATTGATCAATTCTTGGACTTTTTTGGCCGCGTGATTTAGGGATTTCACATCGTCGGGATCAAGCTCGGAAAGGATGTCACTGATCTTGTCTTTTATTTCTGCCTCGGTTATGAAACGCAAGTAGCTATCAGTGGTTACGGCGAATCCGGGTGGGACTCGAATACCGGCCTTGATCATCTCTCCCAGGCTCGCATTCTTACCACCAACCAAGGGAAGAGAACCCTTGTCCACCTTCTCGAAGTTAAGGGTATAATCCATTGGGTACCCCCTCCCCCTCTCCTGGGGCCTCCGGCTCGTAAAGCCTATGCCTCGGAGAGGAGGGGGCTTGGGGGAGGGGGAGGGGATCCCCCACCCCCACCTTTTATCCTGCCTTTTTCACAATACTGACCACACCCGTATCACCATCGACCCGAACCGTATCCCCGGTCTTGATGACCTGTGTGGCAAGACCCGTACCGGTCACCGACGGGACGCCATACTCCCTGCATACGATAGCCGCATGACTGGTCAGCCCGCCGATATCCGTAACCGCCGCCTTAATTTTGGTAAACACAGGGGCCCAGGAAGGATTCGTGGACGGGCACACCAGAATCTCACCAGGTTGCAGGTCCACAATTTCCTTAAGAAGCTTCAGCACCCTTGCAGGTCCTTCCACGACACCGGCTGAAGAGGCAAATCCCTTGATTTCTGAGACATCCTCGGCCGCCGGTCCTCCTTCCATACCTTTGAGCCATTCTTTCACTTTATCCGTGGTAATACCCCAAAGCATGACCGTAAATGGTTCAGCCACTTCTTCGGGTGGCACACCCAGGGCAGGTATCGGGCTCCACTTGCTGGCTGCCTCCAGAATCTTTTTTCGCTTTTGAGCTGTGGCCTTGTAATATGGGGCCCTTGTGGGAATGTCCACGCCCAGAGCCCAAGCGGTTGCCTGCTCGGTTAGGAGTTCAGGGATCTCATAGCGGTGAAACATAAAAATGTCATCCACTTCATCAAGCATCCCGTTGTCAACCAAAAGCTGGCCAAATTGCCTTATCTTGGAAAACCATATGGTGTGGAACCAGTGCTCAACCCAGAAGAGATGGTCTTCAGCATACCGGTATATGGTTCTGATGGTGTTATAGGCGTCATCAAAAGCCTTCCGGTCTTCGTCGGTCTTTATCAATTGACGATACTCGGCAACGATTTGGTCTCTCTCCTTTTCAATCTCGTCCAAGGACCGCTCAATCGTCTCTCCATCTCCCAGCCTCTCTATGTACCCCTTGATGTAACTATAAGGAATTTCTGGCATATTGATCCAGCTTCCCTCATAGTGTAGCCAGCCACTGCCACATGACACATAAAACCATGGATCTTTGGCCTTCTCATACTCCTCGAGCCAGCCCTTTCCATCAGGAATGCCCTTCAGCTCCTTCACCTTATCGTCCACTGAAGCATCACTCTTGAGGATATCACCCACACCACGTGAGTCGTGGGCCAGTCTGGCCAGTCGGCAAAGCTCCTCTTCAGGTCGGAACATGGATACATAGGCCCCGGCCACCATCTTACCAATGGCACTCTCACTAATTCCGGGAAAGAGTTTCCTGCATACATCACCAAACATGAGATAGGCAAGATAGGTCAGGTTGAGCATCTCGAAGTGGTACTGCCAGCCCTTAAACATGTTGTTGACCAGCTTATCGAAGGCTTCAATAAGGTCGTAGCTCACATAACAGCCCGTGGGTGCTGGTAGAACCTCGTCCTCAGAAACAAATTTGGGAAGCTCCTTTGGAACCTCCAGGGCAGCCATTTCTTCGCCCAGGACCTTAAACTTGGTCAGCCACTTGTCCCATAGTTCGTCGTAGTGCTCGAACACATAGAAGACCCTCTTCTCAAAGAGTTGTGCCTTCTCTCCAATGACTTCATCTGGTGGCGGTGCAATGGCGCAGATGTACATGTAACACCCCACCATCCTCTGGGCGATTCCCTGGGCCGGAGGTATGCAGAATACCCTGGTGGTGTACTGCGAGAGCGCGATCTGCCATGCCTCCTGAAAGAGCAAGTCTAATGGTGGCATGGGCTCGGGTGCGTGAATTTTGTCCTGGTACCAGAATTGACCTTTTTCCCAATCTGCCCTGTCCTTGGAGAACAGGTGATGTGATGGATACATCTCTTCCCAGCCTTCAAGTTCAGGTGGAACTTGGAACTCGTGCGGATCTGGAAACCTTCCTGCTTTTTCTTCTGCCATTTTTTCCCTCCCTTCAAGATTTATGGGTTAAAGGTTAGGTGGAAAATGAATAAGGAGAACAACCTAAGAGATTCCCAGTAAAAGGAAGTGATTTGATTTGTTTAAGAATCTTGATTAACTCGGAAACGTGACTGAAAAGACGGAAAAGGAAAAGTTTTAACGGATCACACGGATCTGAGAAGTAAGTTCCCATATAATATCGCTTTTTGGCTCTCTGTTGAGATGCGGAAAAGGTTGGGTTTCAGGATGGACAGGCCAACAGCTCATCGAGCTTAAGCATAATCGAATATTAAAAAAATCCTGTCAATTTCATTTTTGTTATGGTATCCATAATTTTTTTTTATGATTTCTTTTGATGCATAATATTTATTTAGGCATCAGGCATAAACTTGCACTCCCCATGGGGGGAGAGGGGGTAGGCCTGCTTGCCAACTGCCCGCCATCCCGCTGAAAGCGGGGCTCTCGTAAGGCAGGGGGAGGGGCGCAAATATGCTCAACTTCAATCAACTCAGAGTATTTTGTCAGACTGCAAGATATCTAAGTTGTACCAAGGCGGCAGAGAAACTCTACGTTACACAACCGGCCGTCACCGCCCAGGTCAAACTCCTTGAAGATTCCTGCAATCTGAAGCTCTTTAAGAAAAAGGGCCGAAGAATATTTCTGACAGACGAAGGAAAGACCCTCTATGATTATGCGGCAAAGGTTTTTGAATATGAAAAGGAGATCGAGAGCGTCATCGAGGAGATGAAGGAATTGAAAAGGGGGGTATTGCGTCTGGGGACCACCAAGGCCTATGCCCGCTACTTCATGCCTTTTCTCATCACCAGCTTCCGTGAGGCCTATCCTCATATCAAGATCCACCTGGATGAAGGGAGCTCTTCGGATATGATTCGCAGCTTGCTTGATTTGAAAAATGAGGTGGCTCTCATATCCAAAGCCGAAGATAACCCAGTTATCCGCTTCATTCCCTTCAGTCACGAAGAACTGGTGCTCATCACAGCGCCGGATCACAGACTGGCCCGGAGAAAAAGCGTCTTAGTCCGCGATCTGGAGGAAGAGCCAATCATCATGAAGGAAAGAGGATCGGGTACGAGAAAACTGGTCAATGAGTTATTTTCCAAAAAGGGCTTAAACCCCAATATTCTGATGGAGACCAGCAATACAGAGTTTATCAAACAGCTCGTTCAACGAGGGGATGGGGTCTCCTTTGTGGTCCGGGAAGCGGTGGCAACAGAACTCCAGGAAGGGAAACTGACTACCGTCCCAATTAGAGGCTCAAAAGTCTACTTGGATGTGAGCATTGCCTATCTAAAAGATCAACATCTGTCGCCCCCAGCTCAAGCCTTCTTGGATGTACTCCTTAATATCGCAGAAGGAGAAGAGCCTTATCAAGGCATCAGGACCATTATGGCCAGAATGCTGGCACAGTGGAAGTGAAAACCTGCGCTCAGGGTATGTCTGAAAGTAGGATAGTTGCGCCTCGGCGTGATTCAGTCTAACGTTTAGCCAGGGCAGGTAAATCCCAAGCACCAAATATCAAATTCCAAATAAGGACGAATTCAATGATTAACAGAAAGTATGATGTCGTCGTCGTTGGTGCCGGTCCGGGAGGTTCGGTGGCTGCAAAAAAGTGTGCCCAGAATGGGTTCAGAACGCTGCTCCTGGAAAAGAGGAGACTGCCCCGAGAGAAGGTATGCACCGGAATGATCATGGGGGTTTGGGCCCATAGTATCGTTGAGCAGCAATTTGGGGATGTTCCAGGGAGAGTCTTGGTGGAACCTCATTATTTATCAGGACACATGCTGCACCTTCCTGACATGCAGCCTCAGGTTATTGAGTGGAAAACACCAATCACTTGGAGAAGAGATCTGGACTTCTGGATGAATAAGAGGGCAAAAGAGGAGGGTGTTGAGATTTGGGATAGGGCTAGGTTTCTTGGTCTCACCCAGACTGAGAAACAATGCAGAGTCACTGTTAAGAAAGACAGAGAAGAGCAAGAGCTGAGCACGAGATTTGTCATCGGAGCAGATGGTGCTGCATCTGCGGTCAGAAAGTCCCTATTCCCATCACTAAAGGTTCATTATAGCACGGCTATTCGAGAATGCTATGAAGGGTCCATTGATATTGAAAGGGACTGCTTCCACTGGTTTTTTCCAAAATCCACTCCTCACACCAGATTCGATATCATTCACAAAGGCGATTTCTTCCTGATTGAAGGGGGTGGGCTTGGAGTGCTGAGAGAAGAAATCAATCAAACGCTGACTAATCTCGGTTTTGACCCATCTACCAAACCTGTGTGGAAGGATGGCTGTTTGGTGCCAAGGTTCTACAAGGCACTCATTACTGGAGCCTTTTGTCCAGCCTCGGGAAACGTCTTGCTCATAGGAGATGCTGCCAATCTGATTTTCCCCATAACTTATGAAGGGATTGGTCCTGCCCTAAAAAGCGGGCTTTTGGCAGCTGATTCCATATCAGAAGCGGCTGAGCGGGGTACGGAAGCAGGTGACATATATCTGAGAGAACTGGGATCCGTGCTGGACGTATTTAAGGGGCTCTATTCGTTGAGTAAGGTGCTCGAACAGAAGGCTGACGAAGGCGTCCAGCCGCTCGCCAGGGCGATGAAAGATGCATATGAAGAGACCCTCAAGATAGGTTAGTTGCAGTGGGTGAAACCTGATCTCATGAATGTTTTGAGGTTTTTCTGTAAAAAGATAGACTCACTAAGGGGAGCACAAAATAGATTACATAAGAACTGTCATTGCGAGGAGCGTTAGCGACGAAGCAATCTCTGCAATAATTTTAACCATGAGATTGCGTCGCTCCCTTCGGTAGCTCGCAATGACAATAGTTGGCGTTATTAGATGTAACCTATTTTTTGCCCTCAGTAGTAAATCCAGATAACGCCGTTAATGGAGGGAAAAGGCTAATGAGAATGCGATTAGAAAAGAAGACGATGATGTTTTTAGTCACAACCGTTCTCTGGCTGGTGGCTTTGATTTTCTCTCATGATCAAACGGTGGCAGAAGACCAGAGGGCCATAGCCTCAGAACAGAATGGACTCCTACCTGTAGAGGTCCACAGACTGATCATGGATCCTGGAAGTCAGCAACCCATTGTGATTCTTGCGGACTCTCTTGGAGAACGTGGGCTCTTTATTTGGATCAGCCATTTTGAAGCCAATGCCATTCATTCGGAAATCAACGGGATCGATCATTTCCGTCCCCTCACCCACGATTTGCTAGAGAGGGTCATTAAGAGGGCCAATTTAAGAATTGAGCGTATTATCGTTACCCACGTTCAAAAAGGCGTCTATTACGCCACACTTCATATAAAAGAGGGAAGCTCTGTCATAGAAATCGATGCAAGGCCGAGCGACTCAATCGTCATGGCCCTGAAGTTCAATGCCCCTATTTTTGTCTCCAAAAAGTTATTCAAAAAGGCATCTGTTCCTCTTAGAGAGCAGGAGGGGGTGGAGGAACGTTATGGCCTGACGCTTCAGGACCTTACCCCTTCACTGGCACAGGCCTTTTCTTTTGATTCGACAGAGGGCGTTCTGGTCTCTGATGTGAGGAAACAGAGTCGTGCCGAAAGAGACGGATTGGAACGCGGGGATATCATTGTGGAGGTTGGGGGACGAACCGTTGACGGTATAAGCTCTATGAGGAACGCCTTCAAGGAGATTAAGGACCCTGTGGAGGCCAGGATTTTCAGAAAGGCCCAAATCATATCTATTACGATTCATCCATGAAAAGGGGTCAGGTCTTCATTCTTGACATTTGTAGTTTTTAGGACTAAGGATTCAATCAAAATCCATTCGTCGGTGAGGATCTTGTATGGCTCGCCCGCTAAGAATTACTTACTCCGGGGCATTTTACCATGTAACCTCTCGTGGCAACGAGGGGAAGAACGTGTACAAGAGCAAACGGGATCGGGAAAAGTTTATTGAATATCTAAAGTCCGCAACGGAGAGATATGATGCTGTGATCCATGCCTATTGCCTGATGGACAATCATTATCATCTGCTCATAGAGACCCCGTCAGCCAATCTCCCTCAGATAATGCGGCATATTAACGGTGCATACACCACCTATTTCAACTTAAAACGAAAACGTAGCGGGCACCTTTTTCAAGGCCGCTATAAAGCCATTCTTGTGGATATCGACGAATATGCCCAAGCGCTTTCCCGATATATCCATCTAAATCCGGTTAGGGCCAAAATAGTTGAGATGCCCGAAGCCTACCAGTGGTCAAGCTATCGCTTTTATATCGGTAGCAAAAAGGCCCCTGACTGGTTATGCCGAGGTCTTGTCCTCGGATACTTCGGGAATGACAGGGCGACCGCACAAAGTGGATATCAAAAGTTTGTTAACGCGCTCATGGACAAGGAATATGACAGCCCCCTCAAAGAAGTGGTCAGTTCCACATTGCTTGGTAATGCCGATTTTATTGAGTTTATCAAAGAAAAATATTTATCTGGCAAGAAGCCTGATAAAGACGTTCCGGCGCTAAAAGAACTGTCGGGAAAAGCGACTGTAACTGAAATATTTGAAGAGGTTGAAGACGTCTTCGGCAAAGACAAGGCACAGGCAAGGAACATAAAAATGTACCTATGTCAGAGATATACAAAAGAGAGGCTAAAAGATATTGGGCAAGACTTTGGGATTGGCGAATCCGGAGTATCCCAGGCATGCCGGCGAGTGTCGCAGCGAATCCAAAAAGATAAAAACCTCAAGAGAAAAATGGCAAGAATTGAAAGGAAGCTGGATTTGTCAAGAATGAAGACCTGACCCCGTTCCATTTCTTTCACTTTCCTCGTCCAGGGTATCGAAGTTTCCACCTCCCTTAGAAATAATCAGATCAGCTCTCTCCACCAATTCCCTCAGTTCCCTGGAACACCTCTTAAGGATTGTGCCGGGTAATGGGCTGTCTATGCCGTTTCTAATAACGGTTGCGACTCTATCCATTCCAACAAACTGCGCCTCTCTTAGGGTTACGTCATTGAGGATGGGAACACTTCTTACGACAAAGAAAATTTCCACATCTTGTCCTTCTCTGATTGTTTCGAT
>JASFIT010000211.1:0-7964 GCA_050122535.1 Desulfobacteraceae bacterium
CTTGTCTGCGGCCCTCTGTAACACACGCTTTAGAACATACCGGGGGTCCCCCTCATAATGGGATCCATCAGGCTGCAGAATATCGCAGAACATGCGGGCCACTGGCCGCTCCTTTGGCCGCCAAGGGAGGAATCCGAAGGTTGAAGGATCGGGCATGGCAATCATGTCGCTCTCCTCGATCCGCGCGAACCCCTCAATGGAGGAGCCATCGAAACCCATCCCTTCTGTCAATGCACCCTCCAGTTCGGAGGGTGCAATGGCAAAACCTTTTAACATGCCCAAGATATCCGTAAACCAGATCTGGATAAAACTTACATTTCTCTCTTTGACGATCTTCAATACATCTTTTTTGCTAGTGACAGGCATAAATCTTCTCCTTCCCCTTAACCTGTGAACTCCCCACTGCCCTTGCCTTTGGCTTGAAGGATTTCGGGTATGTCCAGGCCAGTAGCATTTTTTATCTGCTCGAATATGGAGACGATAGACCCGGTCACGCCATGGACATACGCCGGCACACCGTTGCCATTGCCGCTGTCCACGACTGTTACCTTGTCAATGGATAGGTTCTCAGCCACGACGCGAGTTATCTTATCCAATATGTCGGGAAGCTGTTGGATCAAGAAGAGCTCTCTTGTATCTTCCTTTTCCCACTCTTGTCGCATCGATCTCACCGCCTCTGCCATTGCCTTTCCGTCTTCTATGATGTTGGCTGCTTTCCCCGTGGCCTTCAATTCCATGGCCTCTTTTTCTGCTCGAGCTGGAACAACCACATCTGCATCATATTTATGTCTGTTCATTTCAACCCGCTGCTCTTCCAGTCTCTGCTCCTCTTCTACCCGAGCGATCTCACCAGCCACATTCGCTTTGGCTTCAAACCTGTTAGCTTCCGCAGCCAAATCTGCTCTTTTCACGCGCAGTCTGTTTTCAGCCTCCACAATGCTCACATCTGCCTCGTGCTCTGCCACTCGTCCTTTTTTCTTCGCTTCCGCGGCCACGAGCATCGCCTCAGCTTCCGCGTTCGCTTCAACAATTTTGGCATCCCTTCTCACCTCGGCGTTTTTCTTGCGTCCGATCGCATCCAAGTACCCTTCGTTGTCAGAGATGTGTTTAATCTTAAAGGTATCAAGGACCAGACCCAGACTCCTAAGGTCGCTTCTTGCCTGTTGGGCCACTTTCTCCGCAAACTCGAGCCTATTATTATTCGCTTCCTCTGGGGTTAGGGTGGCGAGCACGCCTCGCAAACTACCCTCCAGGTTTTCCCTGGCGATCTGCGAAATGTCATTGATGTTCCTTCCCAGAAACCTCTCCAGGGCATTGGACAATCCTTCCTCCTCGCTGCCTGCTATCTTCACATTGGCCATTGCTTGAAGGTTTATGGGAATGATGCCGCTGGTAAGGGCTCCTGTAAGCTCCAGGTCAATGGGGATCGTGGTCAAAGGCATGCGGGTCACAGATTCAATAATCGGGATCTTGAGACCGCGTCCCCCTTTGATAACCCTGTATCCCACCACTGTGCCATCCTTCAATTTCCTCTTCTTGCCTGAAAAGACGAGGATCTCATTTGGATGACAGATCCTCAGGTTTGCCTTGACAAAAGCAAGAATAATCAGTGCTGCTATAACAGCAATCCCAATCCAAATACCTAACATGGTCAAACCTCCTTGTTTCTCCTGGAATAATGGAATGTTGGAATAGTGGAATCTTGGGGATACAATTCCTTTAATCCATCATTCCATTGTTCCACCATTCCAATATTCCTGTTGCAAAGCGAACCAGAGCGCATCATATGGCCTTTGTTCCCCTTTCAAGGGTTCGAATTTTTATGCATTGCGGGAGATCCTGTACGAAGATCTTTCCATCGCCCATATTTCCTGATCTTGATCCCTTGATGATCGCTTCAATAGTCGGTTCCACAAAATCGTCATTCACTGCTATCTCCAGCCGCACTTTTTTCAGAAGATTCACCTCCTGCATCACACCTCTATACGTTTCCGTGTAACCCATTTGATTACCGCATCCCAATGCATTGCTCACAGTCATGCTGTAAATCTCATTATCAAACAGGGCTTGTTTCACATCGTTCAGTTTGTGGGGCTGAATCATGGCTATAACGTACTTCATCGCTTGCGTACCTCCCTCGAGTTATAAAATTGCTTTGGCGATTTTATGGGACGTCCCGCCACAATTCTGGGCGGGACTCAAAAAAACGAAATTGCTAAACAACGGTGTTGAAGTCGTTTAGAGCAAGGGGTGTGCCATTGGTGTCATAGTTTTTAAAATTGAAGGAATATCAAAGACATAAACCGCATAAAGGACCCCCATACCTGGATTTCATAATAATACAATTTTGTAAACATTTTCTGGTTTTTATACAAAAATGTATTTTATTCTTTCCTTTTTTGTCAGCCTTCATCGGGATGAGACTATGATTGCACCGCTCCTTTTCATGCATCCTCAGTGGCCCGCATCTCAACAAAGAAATACAAATCTGATTAGAAAATGCAGTTGATTGTATTCAACTAATCAACTAATATGGAGAGTTTGCATAAAAGCCTTTGATATCAATGGGCTGGAAAATCCTTTATTAGATTCTAGGACATTTTTATGAAGTGGCGAGATAGAGTTTACTGCGGATCCTTGAGCGCCTCCGACATGGGCAGAGATGTGCTGCTCATGGGTTGGGTGGACGCCATTCGGGACCATGGAAACCTGCTGTTCATTCACCTGCGAGACATCCGGGGGATTGTGCAAGTGGTTTTCGATCCCAATGTGAACAAAGAAAGCTATGAAAGGTCCACCACGCTGAAGGAAGAATACGTGGTGGAAGTGCGGGGAAAGGTGGGCCGTAGGCAGAAGGGAACCGAAAATCCTAATCTGGAGACGGGAGATGTGGAAGTGTTCGCCGCAGAGCTTGAGATACTCTCTGAAGCAAAAACACTGCCTTTTCTGATCTCCGAGAAGGCCATGGTCTTTGGGGAAGAGATCCAGTCCAGCCCAGAAAATGTGGACGAAGAACTCAGGTTGCAATACAGATACCTGGATCTTCGGCGTCCCTCTGTTCAGGGTCTCTTCATAAAACGACACGAGATCATGAAATGCATTCGTGACTACTTCCACGAGCTCGGCTTCACAGAAATTGAAACTCCCTTCCTGACGAAGAGCACGCCGGAGGGCGCCAGGGATTACTTGGTCCCTAGTCGGGTCCATGAGGGCAAATTTTATGCCCTTCCCCAGTCTCCTCAACTCTTCAAACAGATCCTCATGATGAGCGGGATGGACCGCTACTTTCAGATCGCAAGGTGTTTTCGTGATGAGGATCTAAGGCCCAACAGACAGCCGGAGTTTACCCAACTGGACATGGAGGCCGCCTTCATCGACGAGGAGTTCATCTATGGGGTCATAGAAGCGTTGATCCTGAGGATGTTTGCACTGGGAGGGATCACCCTGCCCAGTCCTTTTCCACGGATGACCTATGGGGAGGCCATGGACCGCTATGGTACCGAATGCCCAGATACACGCTTTGACATGTCCTTCGAAGAGGTGACGGACATCTTTCAAGATACCGACTACACGATTTTCCGTCAGGTCATTGGGCAGGGTGGCCAGATCAAGGGGTTCTGTGTCAAGGGTATGGCGAGCAAATTGAGTAAGAACGTCCTCCAGAATGAGTACGCTTTAAGTATAGTCCCATCGTTTGGGGCTAAAGGAATGACCTGGATGAAGGTGATTAACGGAAAGCTGGAGTCCAATATTGTCCAGTTCTTCTCTCCCACCGAGCAAGAGGCCATTAGAAAACGCTTCCGCGCTGAGGATAGTGATGTCATCATGATGATTGCTGATGCCTCCGTGGAAGTTTTGGAAAAGGCCCTCTGCAGCTTACGCCTCCATGTTGCTGAAAGGCTTGGGCTGATTCCTGAGGATCGCTATTGCCCCCTGTGGGTGACCGACTTCCCCCTCTTTGAACTCAAGGATGGGAGGTTAAGCTCCCAACACCATCCCTTCACCATGCCTGATAGGATCGATTTTGATCCCACAAACGAGGAGGAATTACTCCGTCTGAATTCCAGGGCCTACGACCTGGTCATAAATGGAGAAGAACTGGGTGGGGGTAGTGTCCGTATCCACAAGATGGAGGTCCAAGATAAGATCTTCAAGGCGCTGGGGTTGAACCCGAAGGAGGTGGAGACCAAGTTCGGGTTCTTTCTAAGAGCCATGGAATATGGTGCCCCACCCCACGGGGGCCTTGCCCTCGGACTTGATAGGGTCATTGCCATGATCTTGAAAACAGCATCCATCAGAGATGTCATCCCCTTTCCCAAAAACCGGAGCGCCCTGTGTCCTTTGACCCAGGCACCTTCTCCGGTGGACAGATCACAGATCAGGGAGTTGGGTTTGGGTTCTGCAGGTCTTGTGGGAAGACCCGCAATAGGATTGAGACGGCCGACACAAGAAGATGTTGCTGCGCGTGCCTTTGAAGAATCGGAGAGAATCTCCAGAGGTGAGGTGAAGCATGTGGCAAAACTTGCTCGCCTGAAAATCACCGAGCCAGAGGCAGACGCCTATCAGAAGGAACTCAACGCCGTTTTGAAACATTTTGAGGCGCTGCAAGAGCTAGATACGGAAAACGTGGAGCCCATGAGCCACGTCTTGGAAATAAAGAATGTCTGGCGAGAGGATGAACCGAGAAAACCCGAAAAGCCGGAATCCCTGATGGCCAATGCACCCGATGAGGAATCCGGCTACTTTAAAGTCCCAAAGATCCTATAAGGCTAAAAGATGCAGTTGTGCGATCATAGTGCGATAGAACTGGCGAGAATGCTTCGGAAAGGCGAGGTAAGCTCTCGCCAGATCACCAAGTCCGTGTTTCAGAGGATTGATGAGAAAGAGGACGCTATTCATGCCTTTATTACGGCAACCCCTGAAATAGCGCTGAGACAGGCCGATCTGGCGGACAAGAGGTTTCGCGAAAATAAGAAGGTTTCCCTTCTGAATGGAATACCCATTGCGATCAAGGACAATATGTGTACGCGAGGCGTGCCAACCACGTGTGGATCAAAGATTCTTGAAAACTACATTCCGCCTTATAATGGGACCGCAGTAGCAAAGGTCTTGCAAGCTGGCGCGGTGCCCATCGGAAAAACCAATATGGATGAATTCGCCATGGGCTCCTCCTGCGAAAACAGCGCCTTTGGTCCTACGCACAACCCTCTGAATCTGGAATGTGTCGCGGGTGGTAGCAGCGGCGGGTCTGCGGCTGCAATCGCCTCAGGGGAAACGGTCCTCGCCATAGGGTCAGATACCGGCGGCTCTATCCGTCTCCCAGCCGCTTACTGTGGGGTTGTAGGGATAAAACCCACCTACGGCAGAGTCTCCCGATACGGTTTGATTTCTTATGCGTCATCGTTAGATCAAATAGGTGCCCTTGGTCGAACTGTTGAAGATTGCGCATTGCTTATGAACGTCATCTGCGGACATGACAAAATGGATACCACGTCTGCTGATATAAAAAGGCCTGACTTCCTACGTTCCCTAAAACAGGGAATCAAGGGTATCAAGATAGGTCTTCCAGAGGAGTACTTTGTTGAGGGCCTGGATCCCCATGTTAAAGATCAGGTTATGGGGGCTGTCGCAATGTTAAATGAAAACGGGGCCGAAATCGTTGATATATCTTTACCCCACGCGCCTTATGCAATCAGCTCCTATTATCTTTTAGCCACGGCTGAGGCAAGCAGTAACCTGGCCAGGTATGACGGCGTCAAGTATGGTTTCAGATCCGGTGAAGATATCCCTGACTTGGTGGAGATGTATCAGGAGACAAGGAGTGAGGGATTTGGCAAGGAAGTGAAGAGGAGGATTATGCTTGGGACCTATGTCCTCTCTGCCGGTTATTACGACGCCTATTATTTAAAGGCTCAGGAGGCGAGATCCCTTATCAAACAGGATTTTGATGAGGCCTTCAAGCGTGTTGATTGCATGATCACCCCGGTATCACCCTGTCTGCCTTTCAGATTGGGAGAAAAGATGGCCGATCCCCTGCAAATGTATCTCGTGGACATATACACGGTTTCACTCAACCTGTCCGGACTGCCTGGAATGAGCGTAAACTGTGGAATGGTGGATGGGTTGCCTGTTGGCCTTCAGATTATTGGAAAACCATTTGACGAGGAGATGGTGCTCAAGGTTGGACATGCCTATGAGAAGATTGCGGGACATGCATAAATGGATTACGAGATTATCATTGGGTTTGAAACCCATGTGGAACTAAAAACAAAGACAAAGCTGTTTTGTGGCTGCGCAGTAGAGAACGGAGCACCCCCAAACACGCATATTTGCCCTGTCTGTACTGGACAGCCTGGGGCACTCCCCGTTCTAAACAAAAGGGCTGTTGAACATACCATCCGCGCGGGCATAGCCATGAATTGCACCATTAACAGACGGTCTCGATTCGCCCGTAAGAATTATTTCTACCCAGATCTTCCCAAAGGGTATCAAATCTCCCAATATGAGCGGCCCTTTTGCGAGCATGGATACTTGGAAATTCAAGGGGATAAGGGCCGCCCTTATGCTGTGGGAATCAAGCGAATTCATCTTGAAGAGGACGCGGGAAAATTGGTGCATTCAGCCAGTTCCTTTGAGGCATCGGATTACAGTCTTGTGGATTACAACAGATCCTGTGTCCCGCTCCTTGAGATCGTTACCGATCATGAACGAAATCCTTTACGTTCGGTGAACGAGGCGCGAGCCTACCTGGAAAAACTGAGGCAGACATTAATCTATATAGGTATAAGCGATTGCGTTATAGAAAGGGGCCAGTTTCGTTGTGATGTGAATATATCCATTCGGCCGGAGGGTGCCCTAGATTACGGCAATCGCGCCGAAATAAAAAACATGGCCTCTTTCAAATTCATCATGGAAGCACTGGAATACGAGGTGAAAAGGCAATTGAGAATCCTTCTCTCGGGGAAAGAGCCCTCCCAGGAGACAAGGCTTTTCGATGAAGCAAAGAAAATAACAGTATCCATGCGGAGCAAGGAAGACGCACCAGACTACAGGTATTTCCCAGACCCTGATCTGGTGGAATTCGAGATTGACCAGGATTTTGTTGAACAGATCCAAGAAGGAATGCCGGAACTACCGGATCAAAAGGTAACCCGGATCATTAAAGATTATCGCATATCTAAGAAAGACGCTCTTATCTTGACCAAGGACAGAAACGTGTCAGACTTTTTCGAGCGTTGCGCCGCCTCTTGTGATGATAGAGTTAGGCTGAGTAGCTGGATGATCAAAGATCTCTTCAAGCTCATCAATGAGGCCGCCATCACCATAGAAAAATGTCCTATCCCTCCAAAAGCGTTTTCCACCCTTATCAACTTGATCTCAAGGGGTGATATTACAGACAAAATCGGGAGAACGGTTTTAGAAATTATGTTTGAAACGAGAGAAGATCCTGACTCCATCATAGATAAGAGAGGCTTAAGGCCCATCCAGGATGAAGAAATCTTGGAGAGAATGATGAATGAAGTGATGTCAGAGAATCCTGAAGCGGTGAATAAGATAAAAGAGGGAATGACAAATCCGATCGATTTTTTGATCGGACAGGTGATGAAGAAGACCGATGGAAAAGCGAATCCAAAGAAAGTAAGGGCATTGATACACAAAGCGTTTTTGCAATAGCCAGCAGAGGTAAGGGTCGGCCTAAGGATGAATTGATTTATGACATGCAGGTGGAGTAATGGAGTACTAGAGTTTTGGAGTATTGCATCAAGCATCACTCCAGTGCTCCATTACTCCAATTTGAAAAAGACCTGAAAGTTCTCATTGTCCGTTCAGGGTGTTTGATTACAACACGGGCAGATACTTGTCGATTTCAAATTGGCTCACATGGGTCCTGTAGGTATCCCATTCAATCTTTTTGTTTTCAATGAACTTGTTGAAAATATGTTCGCCCAGGACTTCTTTGACCA
>JASFIT010000212.1:0-7943 GCA_050122535.1 Desulfobacteraceae bacterium
TGAGAGCCAACGCCAAAGATCCCATTGCCTCCTACCTGTGCGGCATATGGGTCAAGCGCGTACATTCCATCGCCTGGATCTCGGGAGCCATGTTGGCCGTTGCTGCAGGGATGTTGGTTGCGCCGATTGTTTTTCTGAGCCCGGCTCTCAGTCACGTGGGTCTCAAGGCCTTTCCTGCCGCGGTGCTTGGCGGATTCGGCAGTATCCCGGGCGCAGTGGTAGGTGGGTTCGTTTTGGGAGTTTCTGAGATTCTAGCCGGTGCATACATCCCAGCGAGTTTAAAAGATTCTTTTCCATGGGTGGTTGTCTTCATTGTTCTGCTTATCAGACCAGAAGGACTATTCAACGTATACGAAAAGCGAAAAAGGGTTTAAACAAAGGTCTAGAAAACAAGTTTCTAAGCGTCCCTGTTTCACGTAGGAATAGATAATGTGTGAGATCTTTGCGAAATCCCGGGAAAGGGGAAAGGAGGTGATGCGTCATTGCATGCACTTAGGCGCGGTCTTTTGGAAAAACTGAAGAGAACTCTTCAATGCCCAAAGGAGGAAGAATCATGAAAAGAATAGAGACCAAGTGCGTTTTAGAATTAGGGCTTTTTGTATTCATCGCTTCTATCTTTACGTTGGCCGTTATTGACAATGCAGGGGCTGCAGAAACCCGAGGCGTTACGCCCACCGAAATTCGTATTGGCTGCATTCCCGACTTTACGGGGCCTGCGGCTCATGGTGCCAGAAAGAGTGTCTGGGGAATTAGGAATTATTTTAACGACGTTAATGAGCAGGGAGGAATTCACGGTCGGAAGATCAATTTTTTCGTCGAGGACGGGAAGTACAATCCCAGTGTCGCCCTGAATGCCTTCAAGAAGTTGGTTCTAAAGGATGAGGTATTTGCCATGACATTCAATTTGGGATCAGGAATGGTCAAGGCACAGCTACCCTTGATTGAGCAATACAGAGTGCCCCTGGTGGGCCCGGGCGTTCAGTCATCATGGATTTCCGAACCACCCAAGAAATACATCTTCAGCACCATGGTTTCCATGGGGTATTGTTCTCGTGTTTTGATAGATCATGTGGTCAATGATTTGGGTGACAAGAAGCCTCGCATCGGTGTGCTCTATATGCATACGGAAATGGGTCAAGAGGCCCTCCGGGAGATTAAGGAGCATGCAGCCATGTACGGGTTTCAGATCGTTGCGGAGACGAGTTACAGCCCTCGCGATATTGACGTGGCAGGACAGGTTGCCAAACTGAAGAGTGCAAATGTGGATTATGTCGTTGTGTGCGCCATCAGCAGGGGAGCGCCTTATGCCATAAGAGAAGCGGCCAAGCTTGATTGGAAACCCCAGTTTCTGATTCCCGGTAACGGATCCAGTGAGCATATCTTTCGGCTAGGGCGAGAGGCCATGTTTTATGGAAAGCCCCCGCTTGGAGCCTCAGAATACCTTCCCATTTCCGCCGATTCTAAGGCCAAGAAACTTTGTCAGAAATGGGTAAAAAAATATGAATATAAAGATAAGCTCGACACCAAGTCTCTCTATGGCCCCAGCTATGCCAGTGTCGTGGTGGAGGGTCTCAAGCGGGCCGGTAAGGATTTGACCGTTGAAGGCTATGTCAAGGCCTTGGAAACAATAAAGGATTTCGACAATCTCGCGCAGGCACCAGTCACCTTTGGTCCGAATGTCCGCCAGGGCGTCAAAGGTGTCGTTCTGTATCGGGGCGTCTCTGGACCTGGTGGGGTTGGCAGATGGGGGATAGAAAAACTCTGGGTTGAACCAAAGAAACCGTAGTTGTCTCGCATAGGAGAATTCGGATGGCAGATCTCAGAACAACCATAGGCGGCCTGGCATTGGAAAATCCCATTCTGGTCTCCTCGGGTCCCCTTACGGATACAGAGGAAATTCTTCACAGGGTGGATGATTTTGGCGCGGGTGGCGTCATTTTGAAAACCGGTCTGATCGACGATGATTTCAAAACGGTCTACAAGCCCTATGAACCTGAGACCTACGGGCGGTGTTTGCAGAGCTACATACGCTGTCACGATGGCCAGATGCACTGTGACAGCATGTCCCGCTGGCCCATAGAGCGGTGGGCGGAGTGGATTGCCAAAAATAAGGACAAGTTCCGGATGAAACTCATCGCTAGCGTAGGGGGCGTTTCTCTGGAGGGTTATGCGAGGGGTGTCAGGCTTTTTGAGGAGGCGGGTGCTGATGCGGTGGAGGTCCTCATCGCCTGCCCCGCCCCCTGGTTCTGGCCGTTCAAGTATACCATGACCACGGACCCGAAGGTGATTGAAGAGATTGCCACGGCGGCTAGGGAGGGCGCCAAAAGGATCCGGATTGGTGCAAAGATTTTTCCTTGGCCCAGAAAACTGACTTATATCATGAGGGACCTTAAATACGATTGGGTTACCCTGGGAGGGGTCTTTTTGGGCGCCCCTGAGGTTGACTTGGATAGCGGGGAGCCCAAGTTCGTCTCTGATGCCTCTATGGCTGGAATGGGACCGGCTAAGCACATGGCCTTGAGGGCCATGATGCACGCCCCGGACGTTGTTCAACAGATGGACATCTCCGGTCACGGCGGTATCCAGACATGGCGCGATACAGCGGAGATGATTCTTTATGGGGCGAACTCGGTTCAGGCTCAGACTCTGTTCATGATGAAGGGTCTGCGTTGCATCAATGAACTCAAAGAAGGCCTGGCCAATTACATGGATGAGAAAGGCTATGCCACCATTAAAAAGATGCGTGGTACTATCCTTTCCAAACTCATAGATTGGCCCCATATAACCCAGGTTATGGAGGAGACCTATCCCAGGCTAAAGGGTACCGTTGTATCCGAGATTGACCCTAATCGATGCATGTCTCCCTGTAGGAAGGCATGTCCAATCCACATGGATATCCAGGGTTATCTGCGCCTGGTGGGGGAGGGAGAAATTGAAGCGGCCTATCAACTCCTCCGGCTCACCAATCCTATTCCGGCCGTCTGTGGTCGGATCTGCCATCATCCCTGCGAGCAAGTTTGTAAACGGGGCTATCTTGACCAGAGCCTGGGCATTCGGGCCATCAAGCGGTTCATCACCGAGCAGGTTGATATGGATTCTCTTCCCGTGCCCCAGATTGCCAGAAATGGCAAAGAAGTCGCCATTATCGGCTCTGGGCCAGCTGGTTTGGCCTGTGCCCACGACCTGGCTCTGAAAGGGTACCAAGTCACAATCCTTGAGGCGCTTCCAGAGTTGGGGGGCATGCTCCGAATGGGTATCCCTGAATTTCGCCTCCCAAAGAAGATTTTGGACAAGGATATCGCTTACATTCAGAGGCTGGGAGTAGACATGAAAACCAATTCCCCAGCAGAAGCCAAAGATCTTGAGACTTTGAGAAGCCAGTACGATGCCGTGTTCATTGCAACGGGAGCCCATAAAGAAATAAGGCTGGGCATGCGGGCTGAAACCTTCACAGGCGTTCTGCCTGCCCTGGAATTCTTAAAGACCGCAAACCAGGGCAAAGATTTGGATGTGGGGAAAAGGGTGGCAGTGATCGGAGGTGGCAATTCCGCCATTGATGCTGCCAGAGTGGCACGCCGCCTGGGGGCCACTTCAGTAACCATCCTCTACCTATTCAATCGCGTAGACATGGAGGCGGCCCCCGAGGAAGTGGCCCAGACAGAAAAGGAGGGGATCGTCATTCTGTTCCTGGTGGCGCCCTCCCGCCTTATCACTGAGAATGGTCGGCTCAGTGGCCTGGAGTGTGTCCGTGTGAAACCGGGTATGCCTGATGCTTCAGGGATGCCAGAGATCGTCTCCATCAAAGGCTCTGAGTTCACCATGGAGGTGGACACGGTGATCCCAGCTTTGGGTCAGGTGCCTGAGCGAAAGATGGCAGAGGAGTGGGGTCTGCACGTCTCTTCCCATGGCCATCTCGAGGTGGATGCTGCCATGGCCACCAATCTGTCCAGTGTCTTTGCGGGCGGTGACGCTGCCACTGGAACGGCCAGTGTTGTGGAGGCCTTGGCAGGCGGGAAAAGGGCAGCTCGGGCCATAGACGGCTATCTCAATAAGGAAGCCTTTAGACAAGAAGAGCATCTAACTCCGCTTACGCCCAGTCAGGAGGAAATGGCCTCGTTGATGCAGCGCTTCCCCAGAAAGGAGAAAGTCCCTGTACCGGAGATTGACCTGACTGAGCGTCTCGATGGCTTGAAGGAGGTGGAGCTGACTTATAGCCTTGCCCAGGCTCAGGAAGAGGCTGCCCGCTGCATGGTGTGTGGCGGATGTGAAATTTGCTGGGAGATTTGTCCTTTCGATGCCATCCATATGGAAAATGGTGTAGCAGTCTCCGATCCGGATAAATGTGATGGTTGCAACATGTGCGTCATGGCCTGCCCGGTGCATGCTCCGACGCTCAAAAATGAGGAGATCTACGTCAAGGAGGCGCGACGGATCGCGGGCTTGGAAGTTGAGGGGCAGAGCGCTACTTTGGCGGGACCTCAGGCAGCTGAGGCCTGATGGACAAGTTTCCATGTGCGGTGAATATGGCCAGGGGGCCAAGTGCGCACACCTTTACTCTGCCGCGAATATAAATCCCCATCGCGTTATGCCATGTGTGGCTCTGGCTACCCTCAGGAAATGGGCAGCCAGAGACGCAGCGTCGGAAGTGGATTCATGGGCCGCAAAATCGGTGCGTGACTGGATAGTAGCCGTAATCAAAAAAGAGTTCTGTGCATAATGTACGGAAAGCAAAACTCTCCGACCAAAGGTCGGAGCTTCTGCTTCCTGAATTCGTCGCAAATGGAACGATACATCACCAACTTGAATGTTGATTGCTGAACCCTAAACTGTCATGCCCGCGAAGCTTGTCCTCGCGAAGGCGGGGAGCGGGCATCCAGGCCTGTATGTTTTTGAGGTGTTATCTGGATTCCCGCCGGAGTCTATCCCCGCGAAGGCGGGGGCGGGAATGACAAAGGATGCCATTCATCCCCGTCCAAAGGACGGGGCATTCTGGCATGTCTTCTTAAATAGCGTTTTATGAATGAAGTTGATGTCCAGCAACATAGAATAAGACCTCCTGAAAAAGACGTGGGCACCATGTTTTTCGAGAGGGTGAAGCGTTATGGGGATCGGCCCCTTTTCACTTACAAGTATGAGGGGCGTTGGAAGGATATGAGTTGGAATGAGGCCGCTGAGTTGGTTCGGAAGATCGCCTTGGGATTGATGGCATTGGACATGAACCATGGTGATAGGGTCTGTGTGCTTTCTGAGACAAGGGTTGATTGGTCTGCTTGTTACCTTGGAATCGTGTCTGCCGGCGGCGTATGTACGGGAATCTATGCAACCAACAGCCCTCCACAGGTGCAGTATATCCTTAACGATTCAAGATCGATCTTACTCTTTGCAGAGGATCAAGAGCAGGTAGATAAGGTCCTGGAGATATGGGACTCGCTTCCACACCTGCGAAAGGTTATTGTTTTTGAGAGATTTAGTCCTGTCGATGATCCCAGGTTCATGTCTCTGGAAGCCCTTGTAGCGTTGGGAGGCAAGAAAAAAGATGAATCAGGACTCGGAGAACTAGAAGAAAGGCTTCGCAATATCAAACCGGATGACCTTGTCAATATCATCTACACGTCTGGGACCACAGGAGAGCCTAAAGGCGTTATGCAATCCCATTTTCTGTTCCTGCGCGCACTCGTATTCTGGGCGGGTAGGGCACCCATAGATGAAAGTGACATGGGTCTGGCCTCTCTCCCCATGTCACACATCATCGGCGTTCTTGAATCACTGTTGTATCGGATGTACTACGGATGCCACATAAGCTATGCAGAGGATATCACCACCGTTTATACGGATATCCTTGATGTGAAGCCCACCTATGTCTGGACGACGCCCAGGTTCTTCGAAAAATATTATAACAGGATAGTAGGCATCATTGAGGACGCACCATGGTTTCGTCGTGTGATAATTGATTTCTTCCTGCAGATCGGCTGGAGGTATTTCACCCTAAAGCAGAAAAAAGAGAGGATTCCGCTATACCTGAAATTACTTAGGATGCTTGGATGGCTGATCTTATACCGCAAGATACAGGATGACCTTGGGGGAAGAATTCGTTTTTCTCTCTCAGCTGGCGCCCCCATTGCCGATAAGATTGTGAAATTCATGACGAGTGTGGGCATGCCGATCTATGAGGGTTTTGGGATGACAGAGACGATTACAGTGGCCATGGCTGAAATTGGTGATTTCAGGATGGGCTCTGTGGGAAAGGCCTATCCCGAAACAGAGCTAAAGATTGCCCCTGATGGGGAGCTCCTGGTCAAGTCGCCTGGAAACTGCTTTGGATACTGGGATAAACCGGGGCAGACCGCCGAACTCATTAAGGGCGAGTGGCTGCACACAGGAGATACGGGTTATATTGACGAGGACGGGTACCTCTACATTGTTGACAGGAAGAAGGATATTATGATCACGTCGTCCGGTAAGAATATTGCGCCGGGATATCTGGAAAATCTCTTGAAGACGAGTCGGTATGTGAGCCAGGCCATGGTATTCGGAGAGGGGAAAAAGTATGTTTCCGCCCTAATCACGCTGGACGAAGATGAGGTGGTCAAGTATGCCAGGGATAATGGCATCGTATATACCGGATTTGCTGATCTCACCAAGAAGAAGGAGATTATAGACCTGCTCCAAAAGGAGATTGATAAAAAAAATGAGGAGCTTGCACGGGTGGAAAGAATCAAGAGGTTTGCCCTCCTCGAGGAGGACTTCTTGCAAGATGAAGACGAGATCACGCCCACCATGAAGGTAAAGCGAAAGATTGTGTCTGAAAAATATGAGGATATTATTGCGGGAATGTATGCTGAATAGAGGGGAGGCTACCGGTTTTTGGACAATCTCGGGTGTATTAAGTCGTCCTATATACGCTTATGCACTTGAAACCCCTATGGCCACATATAGAAACAAACTCCCTATGACAGATGTCACTTGTCATATAGTTGATTTCTTGCCCTGGAGGGCCAATGAAAGCTGAAGGTCTAAGACGATCCGTCAAAGAAGAAAAAGAAAATAAATACTGGATCATCCCGATGCTTTTGGTAATGGCCATTCTACCTCCTTTTATTGGCGAATATTACGTGTCAATTCTTAACCTTTGCGGCGTCTATCTGATCGCAACGGTAGGCCTGGACATCCTAACTGGGATTTGTGGTCAGATTTCCCTAGGTCACAGTGCCTTTATGGCCCTGGGCGCCTATGCCTACGGATTTCTGGCAAATATGGCCATCGCTCCTTGGATCGCCCTCATTGCGGGTGGCCTTTGCTCTTCCCTGGCAGGGTTCATCGTGGGGTTGCCCGCCCTTCGTATTAAAGGGTTGTATCTGGCGATCCTGACGCTGGGATGTGTCTTTGTGACGCAGGACCTTATCTTCTACTTTGGCGAATACACAGGCGGGCACAATGGAATGGTGATTCCCACCGCCACATTTGGCGCCCTGGTGCTTGATTCCAGTCTGGAGAAATACTATCTGATCTCCTCTCTATCGGTCTTGGGCATTGTCTTTGGGCGATTGTTGAAACACAGCAAACCGGGAAGGGCCTTCAGTTATATTCATTTCAGCGAGGTGGCTGCCGAGGTTAACGGGGTTAGCCTACCCCTATATAAGACGCTGGCCTTTTCCATAGGGTGCTTCTATGCAGGTATCGCGGGCGGACTACTGGGTCTCGCCAACGGGTTTATTGGCGTGGAGAACTTCTCCCCAAGCATAAGCCTTCTTCTCTTGGTCATGCTCGTTATTGGTGGCGCTGGGTCTATCTACGGGGCCGCCATCGGCGCCATCGCCATGACCTTCTTTTTACCAGAGGGCATTGACCGGATAAAGGAATACGTTACTTTCATAAAGCCCGAAGATTTCGAGTTGCTCTTATTCGGCGTTATTACACTCGTTTTTATCATCCTTGAACCCAAT
>JASFIT010000213.1:0-7918 GCA_050122535.1 Desulfobacteraceae bacterium
TACAGAATGATTGGGCACCTTTGGTCCAGAAATTATTTGATTAACTCAGTAGTATTGTCATAATGAAGCGATTTCTTTTGAAAATCCCACCTAATTAGAAAAACTAAATTATAACTATTTGAAAATCAAGCAATAATGGGGAAATGTTTCGTGAAACTCCTGGAGTGAGTGATGATCGTCATCGGGGTTGATACAGGCGGAACTTTTACGGACTTTGTGTTTAAAGACGGAGAGAGGTGGGGTGTGTATAAATGTCTATCTACGCCTCACAATCCTGCTGAAGCTGTGCTAAATGGCCTCCAGCTTATTGCTGGGGCAAAAGCAAAGCGCATCGTTCACGGCTCCACGGTCGCCACGAATGCCATTCTTGAAAGAAAGGGCGTTAAAACCGCCCTTATCACCAATGAGGGATTTGAAGATATCATTGAGATCGGGAGGCAGAACAGGAGTCGGTTATACGACCTGGCCTATAGAAAGGAACCCCACATCGTCCCTGAAGCGCTGAGATTTGGCATAAAAGAGAGGACTCTATGCACGGGAGAAATTATTGAAGATCTGGATATGGCAGGAGCCAAAGATATCCTTCAAAAAATCAAGGAGGCAAAAGCGGAATCGGTTGCCGTCTGTCTTCTGTATTCCTATCTGGCCCCCGCCCACGAGAAGACATTAGGTGATCTTTTTGAGTCGCTAGACATCCCCGTCTCCCTTTCCCATGACATCCTTTCAGAGTTCAGAGAGTTTGAACGGACCTCCACCACAATCATCAATGCCTATGTTTCACCAAAGATGAAAGGGTATGTGTCCTATCTCATGGACGCCCTGGGTGAAGAGGATAGCTTGCGTGTCATGCAGTCCAATGGCGGAAGTATCTCTGCAGCTACGGCCATGAATGAGTCCGTAAGGACCATTCTTTCTGGCCCTGCAGGCGGTGCAGTGGGCGCCTATGAGATCGGCAAGATGGCGGGATTCGACAAAATCATCTCCTTTGATATGGGGGGAACCTCCACAGATGTCTCCCTCATGGACAAACAACTGTCCCTCACATTGGAGTCTGAGATATCGGGATATCCGGTCAAGGTCCCCATGATAGACATCCACACCGTAGGGGCCGGAGGCGGTTCTGTGGCCTATATGGACTTGGGTGGCTCTTTAAAAGTGGGGCCTGAGAGTGCTGGGGCTGATCCAGGTCCCATATGTTACGGAAAGGGTGATAGGATCACGGTCACAGATGCGCATCTCCACTTGGGAAGGCTCATTCCAGAGCACTTCCTGGGGGGAAGTATGAGGCTTCAAACGGATAAGCTTGAACCCTATTTCAATGGAATGGCCAAGGATTTGGGCCTTTCAACGGTTGAACTGGCAGAAGGAATTCTCTCTGTGGCCAATACGGCCATGGAAAAGGCCATACGGGTGATCTCTGTGGAGAGGGGATTTGATCCCAGGGAGTTTACCCTTTTCACCTTTGGCGGTGCCGGCGGCATGCATGCCGCTTATCTTGCAAAGCTGCTCAGTATTCCTGAGGTCTTGATACCCAACAGCCCAGGCATCCTTTCAGCCATCGGCATGCTCATGGCCGACATCATCAAAGACTATTCCTTAACGGTGATGCTCAACCAGTTTAATTCGGATGAAGAAAAACTCTCAAAATTGTTTCACAACCTCGAAAGCAGAGGGACAGAGGATTTGATCCCAGAAGGTATTGAAGAGAGAAACATCATTTTAGAGCGGTATCTCGACATGCGGTATGAGGGACAGTCCTATGAGATTATTGTGCCCTTCAATGATAACTTCATCGAGGATTTTCACGTACTTCACGAAAAAAAGTATGGTTACAGAAATCAAGACAAGACGGTGGAGATCGTCAACCTGAGGCTTCGTGCACGGGGTGTTCCAGACAAGCCCACATTTGAAAAATCCCGGACATCTTCAGAAAAACTGGATAATGAGGCGTTGCTGGGCGAAAAAGAGGTGGTCTTTGACTATAAACCGGCGAAGACCCAGATCATAAATAGAGAGAGATTGGCGAGTGGGAACAGAATTAGCGGCCCTGCTGTTTTGGTGGAGTATTCTTCTACGATCGTTGTGCCCCCATTTGCAGAGGCCTCAGTGGACGAGTACGGTAATTTGATCATGGACATAAATTAATTCACCGCAGAGACGCAGAGGGCACAGAGGGTTTAGGTATTTTTGCCCAATCGGGAGATACCGATTGGGCAAAAGGGCCTCAGCGCGTGCGGCGCCTTAACCGCACCATTTCATGGGATACTGCGGTGCCGGAGACGATACAAATATTTTTCTCTGAGCGGACGGAGGCACATTATACCAGCTTATCTAAGTCACCATGGGTCTTGGAAATGCCCACAACGAAAAACCGTCCGCGTTCAGCGGACTGACTGGTTTTGATTTGCCGGTACCCGCCTGCCTCGCCTGAGCGGCTCGCGATGGCGGGCAGGTCTCCCGGGAAGTCAAAAATATTCTCTGTGTCCTCTGGTAATATGAAAAATGGACGACCGTGGTGTATATAGAGATCGTCCAATGAGAAAGATAGCATATTTGGCCTCTGTGGTGAGAAAATTTGCCGAAGGAGCTTGCTGTGAAGGTAAATCCTATCCTTTTAGAGGTGTTTAAGAACAGATTTTCCTCCATCTCTGAAGAGATGGGGGTGACCCTGACCAGGACCTCTTTCTCTCCCAATATCAAGGAGAGAAGAGATTGTTCTTGTGCCATTTTCAACAAAGATGGAGACATGGTGGCTCAGGCAGCACACATCCCGGCTCACCTGGGTTCTATGCCCCTCTCCGTGAAATCTGCCATAGAAAGTGTCCCATTCAATGATGGCGATATGGTCATCCTCAACGACCCGTTCAAAGGGGGGACCCACCTACCCGATATCACCATCGTGGCCCCCGTCTTTTCAGGTGATAAAGACCCCTTTTTCTATGTGGCGAATCGTGCTCACCATGCTGATGTGGGGGGCATGACATCCGGATCCATGCCCCTGGCCTCTTCCATCTTTCAAGAGGGAATCATCATTCCGCCCCTCAAGATCTACGAAGGTGGCCAGATAGACAAAAAGATCATGCAGTTTTTCCTCAACAATGTGCGTACACCCATTGAAAGAGAAGGGGATTTTGCTGCACAGATCATGGCCAATATAACGGGTGTCAGGAGGATCAAAGAACTCATTGAGAAATATGGCCTGGAAATGATCGATTTCTATGCCAGAAGCCTTCTGGATTACGCCGAGAGAATCACCAGAAAAACCATAGAAAGAATTCCTGCCGGCACTTATACGTTTGAGGACTATATGGATGATGATGGTTTGAGCGATGATCCCGTCAAGATAAAGGTGCTGCTCCAGGTCAAAGGAGATGAGGTGACACTGGATTTCTCCGATTCCAATGCGCAGGTGAAAGGCAGTATCAACGCGGTGTATGCGATCACCTTATCATGCATCCTGTTCGTCATCAGATCCTTGGTCGAGGAAGAAATTCCAACAAACGCAGGCTGCCTCAGACCCATAACCATCCTCACCAAGAAGGGGACTGTGGTGGACGCCAATTTCCCTGCTGCCGTCGCGGGAGGGAATGTGGAAACCTCGCAGAGGATTGTGGATGTGGTTTTGGGAGCCCTCTCTCAGGCGCTGCCCACTAAAATTCCAGCGGCCAGTCAGGGCACCATGAACAATATCACCATCGGCGGCATCGATGAAAGAAACGGGCAATCCTTTGCGTATTATGAGACCGTGGGGGGAGGAATGGGTGCTTCAACCAAAGGTCATGGTGAGAGTGCTGTCCATTCACATATGACAAATACCCTGAATACACCCATAGAAGCCCTTGAATACAGTTATCCTTTCTTGGTGACAGAATACTCTGTCAGGCGTGGATCGGGTGGTGATGGACGGTTTCAGGGAGGTGACGGGATTATAAGAGAGATCAAACTCCTCTCCGATGCAGAGGTCACCGTGCTCTCTGAAAGAAGGAAGATACCACCCTACGGGCAGGCGGGCGGAAAGCCGGGCAAGGCTGGAAGGAATATAGTCATAAAGGGAGGAGCCCGTTCCGAAAGGCCCAGCAAGTTTAATGAACAGTTGCGAAAAGGAGATATGCTGAGGATTGAGACGCCGGGTGGCGGAGGGTACGGAGCGCCAAGATGAAGGAGGGATTTCAAGAGATTGCTTCGTTGTCCTGCACACAGGAGTCTCCTGAGTGCAGGACTCCTCGCAATGACCTTAAATGTTTAGGCTGGTCTGAAAGCCAGTGTGGTTCTGGGGCCCTGCTCTCCTTCTTGATGCAGGAACTTCACTGTCATCGGCATACCCACTTTGATGCTTTCAGGTTTGTTGCCGTCCACTTCGTCAATACGGGCATCCACCCGAGCGCCCTCCTCCAGTTCCACTACCCCTGAGACATAGGGGTTCTTTCGATTGTATCCCTGCGCAATCATTGACGGGGGACCTATAGCAATACAGGTGAAGGCACCCAGTTTTCCCTTGCCCTTCATTTCCACCCACTCCATATCGGAACTGTAGCACTTTGTGCAGATGGGCTTCGGAGGCACGAAGAGGGCATCGCACGCCTTGCATTTGGAACCCATCAGCTTTTCTTCATTCAAAAATTGCTCATAAACAATATCGCTAAAAGGTCTCTGCTCCATTTTTCTATCTCCTTTCAAGGATCGTAAAAGTACACGTGCCTCCGGTACCTCCCAGGTTATGGGCTGCGCCAATTCGTAAATCTTTCTTCGGGACCTGTCGTTGCCCCGCTTTACCTTTCAACTGTGTCCAGACCTCATAGAGCTGGGAAACACCTGTAGCCCCCACAGGATGCCCCTTGCACTTGAGCCCTCCCGACGTATTGATTGGCATCGGGCCGTCCAAGCGGGTTCGGCCCTCTTCCACGGCCCTATACCCTTCACCCGGCTTGAAGAAACCCAGATCTTCTATATGGATAAGCTCTGCTATGGAGAAGCAGTCATGGACCTCGGAGAATTGGATATCCTCTGGTTTGAGGCCGGACATGCCATATGCCTCTTCTGCAGCATATCTGGTCGCTTCAAAGTATGTCATGTCGTCACAGGCATGCAGGCCTCTGCCGCTGCCCTGCCCTATCCCAGCCACATAGATAGGATCATCTGTAAAGTTCTTCGCGATGTCCTCTCCAACCAGCAACATGCAACTCGCTCCATCACTGATAGGGCAGCAATCATAAAGGTGCATGGGCCAGGCGACGACCGGGTTTGCTTTGAGATCGCTCAGAAAGCCCTTCTCGTTCTGCCACTCTGGCACAGGGATACCCTTTTTCTCCAGACTCTTTGCCTTTGCATTCATCAGGTCTCGAATGGAAAGCTTAAACTGGGCCTTGGGATTGAGAGGCGCATTATTGTGGCTCTTTATGGTCACGTTCATGAGATGCTCACGATTCGCCCCATATTTTGCAAAATAGGCCGTGGCGACGGCTCCAAAAACGCCTGGAAAGGTAAACCCCACTTTCCCTTCGTAGGGTACGGTTGCGAGGGCCAAACCCTCCGCCACTTCCTCAGTGGTTCGTTTTGACATCTCCTCCAGTCCACCGACCAGGACCATATCATAGAAGCCTGAGGCTATGGCAAACACACCCTCCCGTAAAGCAAGTGCACTTGAGGCGCACGCCCCCTCTGTTCTCGTTGCGGGCTTTGGCGTGTGCCCAATCAAATCGGAGATGATAGGTCCCCAATGGGATTGGTGTACAAAAAAGTCGTTTGAAAAGTTTCCCAAATAAAGGGCCTCTATGTCTTTTGGGTCCACACCTTTGTCCACGGATGCAAGCATCTCATTGAAGGCTTCAGCAAACACGTCCTTTGTATCTTTGTCCGGGAACATGCCAAATTTGGACATGCCCGCACCCACGACGGCCACCCCTCTTCCCAGTTTTCTCCGCTTTGCCATTTCATACCTCCTATACTCTATCGTTATTAGTTATTAGTTATTCATCATTCTTTATTCGTTATTTGTTATTTGATCCTCGTCATTTGTCACTCCTTTTTAGCCTTTAGCTCCATCACTCCGCTTGGGAGTTCTTACCAACGCCATCACCACCCTGAAGGCCGGGGCATTGTGACATGATTTTGGTAAAGGGGAAGGAATAAACTCTTATCTGAAAATCTGCAAAAGTTCAATATAATTAAAAGGTCTAAGTTTTAAGGCTTTTCAGTTCCAATATGAGTGCAGGAACCACCTTATAGAGGTCATCCACAATTCCATAGTTCGCCAAATCAAAAATTTCCGCCTTTGGGTCTTTATTGATGGCCACAATGAGCTCCGAATTCATCATCCCCACTGTATGCTGAACAGCGCCTGAAATGCCACACGCGATGTACATGCGAGGTCTCACCGTCTTTCCCGTCTGGCCAATCTTACGCTCTTCAGAGACCCACCCAGCATCTACGGGTAGGTTCGTGGCTCCCAACTCTGCGGCCAAGAGATCGGCCAGCTCTTTCAGCATTTCAAATCCAGCTTCGTCATCCACTCCTGCCCCAACGGCTACGATCTTTTCAGCCCCCTCCAGATCAACCCTATCTGCTCCTGATCTGAGCGTATCAACAACCTTAACCTCCACATCCTCCTCGCTGATGTTTATGTTCGCATGAATCAGGTTCCCCTTTCTGGTCTCATCGGGTCTACGTATTTCCATAATACCCGGTCGAACTGTCACCATCTGGGGTCTCTGCTCTGGGCAGATGATGTCTGCCATCACATTCCTACCTAAGAAGGGTTTGGTGGCAAGCATCATTCTTGCACCTTGGTCTATTTCCAGCCCAGTGCAGTCTGATGTGCATCCTGTTTTCAATCTCGCTGCTACCCTCGGGGCCAAATCTCTCCCTATAGATGTGGCTCCGACCAGCAAAATCTCCGGCCGCTTTTCTGAAACTTGCTCTGCAATAATCCTTGTATAAACCTCCGTCCGGTAATCCTTGGCAACAGGGCTATCGGCTAGAATGACCTGGTCAGCGCCATAGCCTATGAGTTCTGCGGCCTGTTTTGACACGTCTTGTCCGATACTGATAGTCGTCACATCCACACCAAGCTGGTCAGCCAACACGCGTCCCTTGCAGAGGAGCTCGAGAGAAACCCTGGCAGGCCGGCCGTCCCTCTGCTCGATGAACACCCAGACACCGTGATGTTCATGCGGTGTAGCGTTCTCACGTGTCATACTCATACTCAGGTCAAAACAGATTCTTCTGCTTCAATATTTGAATTAGTTCCTGGGCCTTTTTCTCGGCCTCCCCTTCCAGGAATTGGACTTTGCGCCTTTCTTTTTTTCTAATATAAACCTTTCTCGTCTGTGTGGGAGAGCCTCTTAGGCCGAAATGTCTGTTATCGCCTCCCAGGTCTTTGGCGCCCCAGACGACCACCTCCTTTTTAAAGGCCTCCATAATCTGATCCATCGGGGGAATTCTCGGCCGATTGGCGTGCCGTTCAAGGGTGACCAAAGCTGGCAAGGGACATTCCAGTATCCTGTGGCGATCGTCCAATTTCTGTTTTATCCTGACTGCACTACCGTCGCTTTCTATTTCGGTGGCATAGGTGAGTTGTGGTAGACTCAAAAATTCTGCCAACTGAGGACCCACTTGACCGGTCCATGCATCTGCTGTCTCTTTACCGCAAAGGATGAGATCGAATTTACCAATCTTTTTCAAAGCAAGACTCAATGTGTAGGCCGTAGCCCATGTATCTGCTCCGGCAAATCTGCGATCAGTGAGTAAAATGGCCTGATCTACGCCCATGCTCAATGCTTCCCTGAGGGCCTCCTCTGCCTGTGCAGGTCCCATTGAGACCGCTGTAATCGTTCCACCATGTCCTTCTTTTAGCTGAAGCCCAGCCTCCAGGGCATTCTTGTCATTGGGATTTACTACCCCCGTAACGCCTTCACGCATC
>JASFIT010000214.1:0-7906 GCA_050122535.1 Desulfobacteraceae bacterium
GCCGGGTCCAGACAGATTGGAATCTATAAGGACGATTTCATCGAGGGCTACCGGGAGATGACGCAGGAGATTCACAAGCGAGGCGCCCGGGTTGCGATGCAGATTACGCACGGGGGTTTTTTTTCCAATGACAAGCTCACGGGTCAGAAGTCGCTCGCGCCTTCTGAGGTGGAGGGGTTTGGCCAGTCCCGAAGCCGGGAAATGCGTGTGAAGGAGATCTCGGATCTCATCGACGCATACGGACAGGCGGCCCGACGTGCAAAGGAGGCGCAATTTGACGCGGTTCAGATCCATGCGGCCCACGGATATATGATGAGTCAATTTTTATCCCCGGTCTTCAACCAGCGAACCGATGCTTATGGGGGATCTGTGGAAAATCGAGCAAGGGCGCTTTTGGGCGTGCTTCAAAAAGTAAGGGCTGAAGTGGGCCCCGAGTATCCGGTCCTGGTCAAGTTGAATTGCCGGGATTTCTTAACGGATGGTCTTGAATTAGAGGACTCTATTCAAGTGGTTTTTGAACTCCAAGAAGCGGGCACTGATGCCATTGAACTGAGCGGTGGGACGATTGTCTCAGGAGAGATAAATCACTGCAGGGCAGGGATAACGTCTGAGGAGAAGGAGGCCTATTTTCGGCAGGAAGCAAAGGCTGTCAAAGGGAAACTCCAGGCACCCCTGATCCTGGTTGGTGGGATTCGCTCATTCCAGGTAGCGGACCGGCTCGTGAATGAAGGGTATGCGGATTACATCTCCATGAGTCGGCCTTTTATTAGGGAGCCCGATCTGATCAAACGCTGGGAATCCGGAGATGTGAGGAAGGCAAAGTGCGTCTCGGACAACCAGTGTCGCGGCCCTGTCCTGGCCGGAGAAGCGCTTCACTGCGTTTTAGAAAAGAAACTAACAGAGGGCACATAGGGGATATATGCGCAAGATGCTGACCTGTAAGGGTTGCGTGTATCAAAAAGGCGCGACCTGCCTGCATCACAAGGTCTTGGATATGGATCCTTCTCGCAGGTGCCGGTTTTACCGGAATAGAAGGTATAAAAAAGTCCCTGTGCGGCCCCTGGAGGAGGCGTTCAGGCTGTTTAAGAAAGTACCGCCCCGCCCTTACAATTGACACACAGAAGTTCTTTCCCTAAACTCCCTGCATAGAAAAACAGGGGGTATTGTTAACGTCCTGTCATCCCGAACCCCATTTACACGCCCAAAACTGATCGGACCTGTCTCCCTGCGAATGCGCAAACTTCTCCTAGGAAAGGTCGCTTTATGAAGAACTTCTTCGAGCCTGAAAGCGTTGCCCTTATCGGGATCAGCCGAAAAAGCGGACCGGGATCCTTAAATCTCATGGAACGCATGATACAATTTGGCTTCCCCGGGCAAATCTATCCTGTGAATCCAAATGCCAAGAAAGTCCTGGGGAAAAAAGCGTACCCAAATGTAAGAGATGTTAAAGAGCGTATAGATCTCGCCGTGATAAGTAGCCCTCGGGAGACGACCATCGGAATTCTCGAAGACTGTGTTGCAGCAGGTATTAAGGCAGCCATTGTGGTCAATCAGGGGTTTACCGATGCGGATAGCCGAGGGAATGAACTCCAACAGAAGATGGTAGAGCTTGCAATGAGAGATGGGATTAGAATTCTTGGTCCCAACACCCTCGGGGTGCTCAATAATTTCAACAACTTCACCACCTCTTTTATGCCCATGGTTAAAGAGAAAGCACCCGTCGGCTTGATATGTCAATCAGGAATCCACATGGTGGCGCCAGCGCAATTTTGTGGTGAGATCGGGAAAGGCGTTGATCTGGGCAATGCGTGTGATGTGGGTTTCTATGATGCCTTGAAATACTTTGCCGAAGATCCTGGTATAGAAATGATCGCTGTTCATATGGAAGGCCTTAACCAAGGAAAGCGGTTTCTTTCTCTGGCCAGCGAAGTGGTAAAAGAGAAGCCCATTGTAATCCACAAAAGCGGCAGCAGTGAGACAGGGGCAAAGGCAGCCATGTCCCATACGGGCAGCATGGCGGGCGACTATCAATTACTCAAGACCGCTCTAAAGCAAACAGGCGTGACTTTCTTGGAAGAAGCAGGCCAGATGCCCCATGCCGTAAAGACCCTGCGTAACCTCCCAGTCATGAAAGGAAATCGCGTGGCGGTCATTACCTATAGCGGCGGGGCGGGTATCATGGTCAGCGATGGACTGGAGAGATATGGACTGAAACTTGCCTCCCTTTCCCCCAAGACGACGGGCAAGGTGGCCGAACTTTCCCCTGACTGGATGCCGCTCGGAAATCCCCTGGATATCTGGCCGGCCCTCATGCTCCACAGCGCTGAAAAGGCCTATTCAGCCGCACTAAGGGCTGTGCTGAATGACCCGAATGTGGACGGCGTTATGTGTATAGCGATTGCCCCTGTGCCTGAATTCTCCAATTTAGAGGTGTCAGAATTACTCAATCGCATGGTGGAAGAATTCCCTCCTCACAAGCCGGTGATCGTTTGGACCTACGGTCCCAATGCAAGGGAGGTTCGCGAAAAATATGAATCAAAGAAAAGAATAATGACATACCCAACCCTCGAGATCTCCGCGTGGGCTTTGTCGTTATTAAGAGACAGGTTTAACATGGTTGAGCAAGGAGCCCGGGATTCCTGAGGCATGCTCAGGATACAGGCTCGAAACGCCTAAGAAACTGGAGAAAGAGCATGAAAGACCTTACTGCGGAAGTGAAACAATTTGCGCTGGATCAAGGGATGGACCTGGTTGGGATCGCTTCGACGGAAACGCTAAACGCGAATACCCCAGAGGGATACAATCGGCCAGAAGAAATATTAGCAGAATGCAGGAACATTATTGTTGTTGCCCTCAGATGGTCAGACCCTCTGGTGGATGGATTGCCAGAGCTTCGAGCCATGTACAGCCGGATGATGATCATGATGAATAACCAGATTGATCAGACGTTGCTTCGCATCTCTTCTTTTTTGACGGCCAAAGGCTTCCTGGCCCTGCCTGTTCATGCCTCAGACCCCTATGACTTGAGCGCGCTGAAGGGGATCCTTTCTCACAAGCATGCAGCGGTGCAGGCCGGACTGGGTGAATTTGGTTTGAGCAATCTTTTGTTGACGCCACGATTCGGGCCGAGGCAAAGGTTCGGGCAGATTTTAACCGATGCAGAACTGATACCCGACAAACCGTTAGAATCAAGTCTCTGCGAAAAGACCATCCAGAAGTGTGGCTTTGCCTGTATAAATATCTGTCCAAAGCGTGTCATACCCAATGATTACGAAAGTGATCGGGGGATCATGAAAACTGTCGTTTGGAAGGGGACAAACATAGACAAAGCGGGTTGCTCCTACTACCAAGACCGGGGGCTTCCCCATATGGGGCGAAATGGGTATACATTCCGATGTGGCTTGTGCATACATGCGTGCCCCGTGGGATCAGAAATTCCAGAAAGAGAGACCCTGGCTCAAGGCATTAGACCTGTAAAGATTGTTCCCTAAAAAGAAAAATTAGTTTAAGGTAATAGGCTTATGTGAGGCTTAGTGTGGATTTTGGCATAAAACCCAAGAACGGGTATCAGGGTTACCCCAGTTAAAGAAAGGAGGAATTATGTTATCTGCCGACGAACTGAAAGAACAGATCCAGGCTTTCGGTGCGGACCTGGTGGGTGTGGCAAGGGCCGATTCACCTTTGTTGGGAGAGCACGGCGAAGATCCAGAAAAACATCTGCCCGGCGCTCAGTCCCTTATCAGTTTTGGTGTTGCCTTGAACAGAACCGCTGTCTGTTCTGATAACATGCGCCTGAATCGGTATGACTCCATGTGCGTCTATGAGCGCCTTAATCATATAAGCCTGGAGACGACCCGCGTGCTTGCCAAAGAAGGGGCTAAAGCTATTAGCATATCTCCCTACTTCCCCATTGATATGGGGGGGGAGTCAAGAGGTATGAAAGGTGACATGAATCACAAAACCGTTGCGGCCATTGCAGGTGTTGGAAGCATTGGATTGAGCCGGTTACTATTAACCCCTGAATTCGGTCCTTTTGTACGTCTGGGCACCATTGTAACTGACGAATCCCTCAGTGCAGATGAGCCACTGGATGAGAATCCCTGTGAAGAATGTGACGCCTGTCGAACCGCCTGTCCCGCGGAAGCTATCAAGGAAGACGGGACACTTGATTACCGTGCTTGCGCTATCAATACACTAAGGAACGGCATTCCAGGACTCATTGCGACCACAAGACAATTAGCAGGGGCTGATGAGAAGGGAGTCAAAGGCATAGTCTATGGCGCAGATTTGTGGGAAATTTGGCAAGCTGCTGTTTCTAGCTCTATCTACAGCTGTTCCGAATGTATTGGCTCCTGCCCTGCAGGCTCAAAATGATCCGTTTTTTATTTTCGGACAAGGAGCTTATTATGAGAAATAAGATTGCGATGATGGGTTTTGTGGTGTTTTTGTCACTCGTTTTTTCAAGTTCAGTGGTTTTGGCCAAAGATAAGGGCAAAGGAAGGGGTGGTGATGACCCCTCTGGTTGGAGCAAAGGAGAAAAGGAAGGCTGGCAGGGGGATGCCCCCCCTGGATTGAGCGAGGAGAGAAAAGGGGAGAAGGAAGGACAAAAAGAGAAGCGCAAGACAGAATATGAAAAGAAAAAAGTAAAACGTGAGGCGGAAAAACAAAAACGAAAACGAGAAAAGGAGTGGGAAAAGGAAAAACGAAAAAAGGAAACAGAAACCGAGAAGGAAAAACGGGAAGCGCTAGAGAGGGAGAAAAAGAAACAAAAGGCCGAGATAGAAAAAGCAAAGGCTGAACAGCAGAAGGAAAAGGCGAAATGGGAGAGAGATCGGAAAAAGAAAGAATAGTTTTGGTATGGCCTAAGGATCAAAAGCAAGAAAGGAGCCCATTCATATTTCAGAAAGGTATAGATGCAGACTGTCCTAGGGCGTAGGCGGCTGGAAACCTCAAATTCTTTCCTGTTTGAGCAGGCACAACACATGGTATGTCACCACTACAAACAAACGCCGGACCTTTGCTTTAGGTGTTGCAGTCAGAGAATCTTTTTTTAGGAGGCGGTTATGCGTATCGCTGTCTTTGGTACTGGGGGCGTCGGGGGATATTTTGGCGGGCGGCTTGCCCAGGCTGGGGAGGATGTTGTGTTTATCGCCCGAGGAGATCATCTGGAGGCCATGCTAAAACAGGGTCTACAGGTGGATAGCGTGAATGGTGACTTCCGGGTGAAGTCTGTGCAGGCAACGGACGATCCTGCTCAAGTTGGGATAGTGGATATGGTTCTAGTAGGTGTAAAGGCCTGGCAGGTACCAGAGGCGGCAGAGGCTATAAGGCCAATGATAGGGCCAGACACGGTTGCCCTGCCCCTGCAAAACGGTCTAGAGGCTCCGAAGCAGTTGGCAGCGGTACTGGGTGATCAGCATGTCTTAGGCGGTTTATGCGGCCTTTCGACTTTCATCGTGGGACCGGGTCATATTCGCCACGCTGGAGCAGACCCTTTCATAAGATTTGGTGAGTTAGACAATCGTCCAAGTCAGCGTGTCGAAAGGCTAAGACAAGCCTTTGAAAGAGCAACAGGGTTAACCGTGGAGATCCCCCCGGACATTCATGTTGCCATGTGGATGAAGTTCCTGTTTATCACTGTATGGAGTGGGTTGGGGGCGGTGACGCGTGCCCCACTTGGGATATGGAGTAGCCTGCCGGAGACGCGTCACATGGCAGAAAGCGCGCTCCAAGAGATTATCAGCGTGGCGCAAGCGCGCGACGTTGGGTTGCCCGAAAACGCCATGCCCACGATAATGAACATGTATGACAGCTTGCCGCCCGACATAACCTCATCCATGCAGCGCGATATTGCGGAGGGACGCCCTTCGGAACTTGACGCACAGATCGGCGCGGTGGTGCGCCTTGGGGAAGAGACCGACGTGGCGACCCCACTGCACAAATTCATTTATGATACTCTGTTGCCCGCGGAGCTGCGTGCACGAGGCCAACTTCAGTTCGGTGAGTGAATTTGGGGACGTCTTTGATTATTTGTACTAGGGAATGCCTTAATTCTCGATGTGGCGGGATGTCTTATGGCAGGGACGGTAAAATGCCGCTGTTCAGGACGCACGTTTTTGTTTGTTCTGTTTGAAAAGAGTATTCTGCAGTCTATTGTTTTACCTATGATTACTATTAACAGAAAGACGCTGTGAGTTCCTGTCGTAGTGTACGGTCACACCACCCCCGTTTGGGTGTCGCTTTTCATAGAAGAGGACGTCTCCTTCCTCCTGTAATTTCCACCCTTTCTTTTCTGCAAATATGAAGAAATCATCTTTAGGAATAGAACATTCATAATTCTTTATCCATCCAAAACCATCTCTCTTGTAAAAGCTAATATCCGTCGCGCTGGAAGGTAGCCAATCAACCGAGTCCAAATGCTTTCCGGTTTTTGGCTCACCTGTTTGAAAAGCTAACATGAACAACACAGTAAAAATAATACCGGGTAAAACAAGGAGGCAAACTCCAAATATAGACCATGTTTTTTGTACACGCTTGAAATGGTCAATGCTTTTCCACCTTCTGTTTTTCCAGGCCCATTCATTCCCTTTGATCCCTAATGCTACCGCCATGACTATGCCAATATAAGGCGTTAAGGCCAGCAAACCGATCCAGGTTCTATTGCCAATGGCCCATATGAAGTTTAATAGGAACGCTCCCCAGTTCCATCCCCCAATTTCAGGGGGGACTATACTTGTTCTTCCTTGACCAGATGTGTTTTCCATTAAGATTTGCTATTGAAACTGTCGAAAAACCAGCCTCATTAGGAAGCTTCACCGGATGGTCAACCTGATTTCGGAGTCATCTTCCCGGGACCAGAGGACAACGTAATTCCTGCCGATTTCTGTCACAACGGCTCCCTTGAGGGAACCACCCACCCTCATGATCGTCCCGTTTATAACAGCAAAAGACTGTTCCGCATCACTGGACCAGACAATGCCACCCAGTGTGAATCTCTCTTCATTGAGTGCCTCTGCAACGTCAGGGTCTGATGTTTGAAACAGTTCACGGCTCGAAACTGCAGCTGGCTCGGAGTCCCCAGAGGTTGTGGAGGACGAAGCTTCTTCTTGTGGGGATGAGGCCCAAGGCCTTTCCATTTCATTTGAGGGAATAGGCTCATCCAATCCTTTTTTTGTCACCGCCCCTGTTCGATCTACCCGGATGTTTAGAGACGGCCTGTCGCTTGCCTTCGATGCATCTGCAGCTGTTCCGCTCGGCGGGGTATTCTCAAATATCATCTTTATCAAGAGCGGGCCGTGGCTTAGCAATAGCCATCCACCAGCGACCACTATAATGATGGCAATGAAGATGGGCGTGATCCTTGTATAAGGTCTTGATCTTTTGACTTCCCTGACTGCAAACTCCGGTCTTTGGATCTCGGGCCTGGGAGATGGTTCCTTGCTCTTGGGTTTAACACCTATCATGACAGTCTGGTTTAGAGGGATGTTTTCCCTCTCCACCTCCACCTTTGCTTTTTCGGTGCCGACAAAGAGTAGGATGTGTTCGCCGATCCTAATTCTGTCGCCGTGTAAAAGCTTTCGGGAAACCACATTTTCGTTGTTCACAGAAGTTCCATTGGTACTCTGAAGATCCGTTAAGATGTAATCAGTTCCTGTCTTATCTATTCTTGCGTGATAGCTGGAGACCCGAGGGTTATCCAAGACAATGGTATTGTCCTGCTGGCGACCAATGGTCATGCTTCGACTTCGAACAGGGTAGTCCTTGAGTACCTCTTGGTTAAACTCTAAAATTAGCCTAGCCACAGTCCTTCCTTCACTACTTATTCACAGTATATATAAATTATATAAAATATTCTTGAATAAGTAAATATTAGTATTAGAACATTTGATTTTACCTTATCAGATCC
>JASFIT010000215.1:0-7887 GCA_050122535.1 Desulfobacteraceae bacterium
AAAAAGAAATATGAGAAGGTTTTGGCGGTCGCCTGGCTCTATGGCGCCCCTGCCCAGTTGGTGATCCGGCAGGGTTCCGGAATCAAGAGTGTAAAAGATCTGGCCGGTAAAAAGGTGGGTGTGGGCAATGCCGGCTCCGGGGCATATGCCAATTGCCAGCTCTTTTTCTCCCATATGGGGGTCTGGGACAAGATCGAGCGGAATGCCATGGGCTACAATGATGCAGCCGCAGCCTTCGGAAACAGGCAACTGGATGCGTTCTGGCTCTTCACGGCCTTTCCCAGTGGGGCGGTTATCATGGCAGCCCAGACCAACCCCATCGCCCTCCTCAACCTGAATTCAGACGCGGAGGCCTCAGGGTTTTACAAGAAATACCCCTATTTCGCGAAGATATCTGTCCCAGCGGGTACGTACAAAGGCGTGGATTATGATTCCCCCTCCTTTCAGGACTCCGCCCTGTGGGTGGCCAATGCCAAGGTCAAACCAGACATCGTCTACAAGCTCCTTTCCACGATTTACACCGATGAGGGTCTGAAGCACATGGTTGGCCAGAAAAAGACCTTTAAACATATGAGCATCAAAACAGGTCCCCAGGGTATCGTCACCCCGATGCACCCCGGTGCCACGAAGTTCTGGAAAGAGAAAGGGGTGCTGAAATAGGTTCATAAAAATGAGGGGATTGAGGGATGAGGAGATTCATATCGAGTTCCTCAATTCCCCAATTCAAGAAGATAGGCAGGTGATAAAGTGTACGACAAATTGAACAGAATAGAAAAGGTGGTTTTTGATGTACTATCCGTCTGTCTGGTCCTCTTTTACTCCTATTCGGCCGTTTGGAAACCGGCGGCCACCCAGTATCACCGGGGGATATACGTCATCATAACCTATGTCCTCATCTTCATGCTCTACAAATCAAAGCATCATTTACTGAGAGTCGTTGACTACGTGTTGATCTTCCTTTCCATCTTTTCCGTGGGATACTGGATCCTCAACTTTGAAGCGATCAACTTCCGAACAGGCGCAGAAACCTCGTTCGACATGACAGTTGCTGTTATTGGCGTTCTCATCGGAATCGAGCTGGCAAGGCGGGTGGTGGGCACCGTCTTCGTTGTCATCGGGGTGTTGCTGCTTCTTTATGGGGTGTATGGTGAGTATGTGCCTGAACTCTTTTCCCATCCTGGGGACACCTTCCCTGCACTCTGTACGAGCATTTTTTACAAGAGCGATGGCGTGTTTGGCATTATGGCTAACGTGTTGGCTACCTATGTCCTCTTATTTGTGCTTTTTGGCGCTTTCCTGGAAAAAAGCGGTGCCCAGAGATTTTTCATCGATTTTCCCCTGGCTGCCGTTGGACACAAAATTGGTGGACCCGCCAAGGTCTCTGTGATTGCCAGCGGGCTTTTCGGCTCCATCTCCGGAAGTGCCATCGCCAACACCGTATCCACGGGTACATTCACCATCCCCATGATGAAGAAGGCGGGTTTCAGACCCCATATCGCAGGAGGTATCGAGCCGGCCGCTTCCATTTCAGGGATGTTCATGCCTCCCATCATGGGCGCCGGGGGCTTTATCATGGCAGAGCTCACAGGCATGCCTTACTCCACGATTATGCTGGTCGCCATTTTCCCAGCCCTTATGTACATCATGAGTGTGTTTACCATGGTGCACTATGAGGCCAAGATCCATAATATAAAAGGAGAGAAAAGTGAGCAATCCCCCATGCATATCCTGAAGACCCAGTGGTACTACGTTACGCCGCTTGTGGTGATCACGATCTTTATGCTTGCGGGATTTTCGCCCGGCTATTCAGCCATTTTGGGCATTGTCAACTGCCTTGTCATCAGCTGGTTCAGGAAGGATACACGGATTACGCCCAAAAAATTCGTGGAGGCCTCCCGTAACGGTGCGGAAAACAGCCTCAAGATCGGTGCCACCGTCGGCGTTATCGGCATTATTATCGGCGTGCTTACCTATAGCGGATTGATACTCACCTTTGCGGATATTGTGATCGAACTTGCAGGCGGGTCGCTGGTTTTGACGATTCTGTTTGTTGCACTGGCATCGCTGGTCCTGGGGATGGGGGTGCCTGTCACCGCCGCATACCTCATCACAGCGGTTGTGGCTGTACCCGCATTGATCCATCTCGGTGTGAATGAGGTGGCGGCCCACATGATTGTCTACTGGCTGTCGCAGGATTCCAATATCACCCCCCCGGTCTGTATCGCCGCCTTTGCTGGGGCCACCATTGCCAAGGCCAACATGTGGAAAACCGCATTTTCCGCTTTTAAATTTGCAAAATTTCTCTACCTGTCCCCGTTCCTGTTCGGTTATGTGCCCGGGTACAGCCTGCAGGGTGGAGCCAAGGCCATTGTAACAGCCTTTGTCCTCATTATGATAGGAAACTATCTCTATTCATACTTCTTGAGCTTTCATTGGGGGCATTACCTGAAGAGAAAATACTTCAAGAAGGCCGAAGCGCCTGTATAGAAAGGATCATCCTTCTAAATCGCTCACTTATTCATCTTTTCATTTTAAACGTAGCGAGGTTTGATATGGGAAAAAGTTTATTAGATGGGAAGAAGGTTCTCATCGTGGACGACGAGCCTGACGTATTGGCAACATTGGAAGACTTGCTCGAGATGTGTCATGTGGAAAAAGCTACCACCTTTGAGGAGGCCAAAGAACAGTTAGAGAACAAGTATTTTGATATGGCCGTTCTGGATATTATGGGGGTGGACGGCTACAAACTGTTAGAGATTGCCAACCAGAAAGATGTCATAGCCGTTATGCTGACCGCCCATGCGCTGAGTCCCGACCATGTCATGAAATCTTTCAAAGAAGGGGCTGCCTTTTATATACCAAAAGATGAGATTGCAAATGTTGCCACCTTCTTGAATGATGTCCTGGAAGCCCGAGAGAAGGGCAAACATCTCTGGTGGCGTTGGCTCGAAAGAATTGGAAACGCTTACTGTGAAAGGAGGTTTGGTCCTGACTGGAAAGACAAGGACAAAGAGTTTTGGGAAAAATTTGAATATCTTGTGGAGTGATTGAGTCGTACCATTGTTTTGAAGTGTTTAGGGCCTGAGAGGTTTTTGGGAAGCTGATAACTCTCAGCCCTTTTTCTTTCATGCCCAACGGGAAAAGGGAGGATTCAGAGGAGATTGGGGGTGTCAACACAGTGAATGCTGAATTTGTATATCAAGATCCTTTCCCTTTGGGAAGTGACACGACTGAGTATCGGTTATTAACGAAAGACTACGTGTCAAATGCCTCATTTGATGGATTTGAGATCACGAAGATCGAACCCGATGCCCTAACATTGCTCGCTGAGGAGGCTTTCCGAGATGTTTCTCATTTGTACCGAACGTCCCACCTCAAACAGCTTGCTAAGATACTGCATGATCCTGAGGCTTCTCGCAATGACCGGTATGTGGCCCTAGAGATGCTTAAAAATGCGGTTATTGCCTCAGAGATGGAGTTTCCCATGTGTCAGGACACGGGAACAGCCATCGTCCTTGGCAAGAAGGGGCAGCAAGTCTGGACAGGCCCCTCTGATGAGGAGGCGTTGTCAAAAGGAGTATTCCTGGCCTATACGAAAAATAATCTCCGCTATTCCCAGAATGCCCCTTTGAGCATGTTTGAAGAGAAGAATACGGAGTGTAATCTACCCCCCCAGATAGATCTCTACGCAACCGGAGGGGATGCCTATGAATTCCTTTTCATCGCCAAAGGGGGTGGCTCAGCCAACAAGACGTTTCTTTATCAAGAGACCAAGGCCATCTTGAATAACGATACCTTGCTTGAATTCATGGGGAACAAACTGAAAACGCTGGGGACGGCTGCCTGTCCCCCATATCACCTTGCCTTTGCGGTGGGAGGAACCTCTGCTGAAGCGAATCTCAAAACGGTCAAGCTCGCCTCAGCAGGCTATTTTGACCATCTGCCCACGTCTGGGAACGAAGGCGGGCGGGCTTTCAGGGACAGGGAGCTTGAAGAAAAACTGCTCAAGTTGTCTCGACTGCTGGGTATTGGGGCCCAGTTCGGAGGGAAATACTTCTGCCATGACGTGAGGGTTATTCGTCTTCCAAGGCATGGGGCCTCCTGCCCGATCGGTTTGGGGGTAAGCTGTAGCGCTGATAGGAATGTCAAGGCAAAGATCACCAAGGAGGGGATATTCCTGGAGAGGCTGGAAAAAAACCCGGCCCAGTTTTTGCCAGAACCGAAAGAATCTGATGATGAGGCCATAGCCATTGATCTAGACCAACCCATGGATGTGATCCGAGCCAAATTGAGTCAATACCCAGTCTCGACGCGGGTGATGCTGACCGGCAAGCTTGTGGTCGCCAGAGATATGGCCCACGCAAAGCTCAAAGAACGTCTGGACGGAGGAGATGGGCTCCCCCAGTATTTCAAGGACCACATCATTTATTATGCCGGCCCCGCAAAAACGCCCAAGGGATATGCTTCCGGTTCCTTTGGACCTACGACAGCCGGACGGATGGACGCCTATGTGGCCCTGTTCCAACAACATGGAGGTTCCATGATCATGCTCGCTAAAGGCAACCGCTCTGCAGCAGTGAAAGAGGCGTGCAAGAAATACGGGGGGTTCTATCTCGGCTCCATCGGGGGACCTGCTGCGCGGTTAGGAAAAGAGTGCATAACAGATATGGAAACGCTCGAGTATCCAGAATTGGGCATGGAAGCCATCTATAGAATCATGGTCAAGGACTTTCCCGCCTTCCTCCTTATAGATGACAAGGGAAATGACTTTTTTGAACACCTTTTGTGAGCTGATATTAATCATTAACGGGCATATTTGACACCCAGATCCTTCAATCGCACACATAAAGCATTTAATATATAGTTAAGGTTAACCTTTTCGTGAGCGCATCTTGAAGAAGTCAGAAAGATGAGGTGTTCCCTTGGATCGTACAAGCTCCCTTGCTATTACTGCTCTGTTGTCCGTGCTGCTGCTTGCGCTTGGCACCATTGGGTACATGTTAATAGAGGGATGGGGACTGATTGATTCCCTATACATGACCGTCATCACGCTTGCCACAGTGGGATACGGCGAAGTTCATGAAGTTAGCCAACCTGGCCGCCTCTTTACGGTTATACTGATTGTCTTGGGGGTCGGATTTTTCCTCTACGTGGTTGGTAACATCATCCAGTTCTTGGTGGAAGGACGTATAAGAATTATTCTTGGGAGGCGAAAATTGGACAAACAAATTAATGAGTTAAAAAACCACTACATTATCTGCGGATACGGTAGGATTGGTCGCGTTCTCTGCAGGTACCTCTTCCAGAGGAATCTGGATGTGGTCGTCATTGAAAAGGATCAAGAGCGAATTTCTATCCTGGACCAAGATGACATCTTATATGTGGTTGGCGAGGCTACGGACGAGGCAAACTTAGCAAAAGCAGGGATAGATCGTGCCAAAGGGCTAATTACAGCGCTTGGCACTGATGCTGAGAACGTTTTTCTGCTCCTCACCGCCAGACAGCTTAATCCTGAACTCTATGTGGTAGCCAGGGCAAGTCAGAATGTAACAAAAAAAACGTTGACCGCTGCCGGTGCAAACATGGTCGTCTCTCCGTATGATGTGGGCGCGAGGCGGATGGCTCATGCCATACTTCGACCCTCTGTGATCGACTTTCTGGAATTGGCCTTCGCAGATGAAAGCACGGATATAAACATAGAGGAGATTCCAGTAAGCGCCTCTTCCAAGCTTATCGATAGGACGCTGAAGGATTCGGGAATACGGCAGGACTTCAACTTGATAATACTCGCAGCCAAAAAGGCAGACGGCAGTATGCTCTTTAATCCCACAGCTGAGAGCAAAATCGCACTCGACGATACATTGATTGCAGTTGGGGAGCGCAAGAATCTGGCGAAGCTGGAAAAAATCCTAAATCCTTAAATTCTATCCCGTCACCGACAAGATTTGCGAATCACCTGGAAGGGTGTAAAGGCAGTCGCGGCACTTGAAGACATGCTTAAGGCACAGCCCGTTACCCTTTGGCCTGAAGGCCGCTCTTCAAATCAGAAAGCATGGTTTGGTCTCGGGCCCGATAGGTCCTACAACTTCACAATAAGATTGGTTAGGAGGAATCATATGGAAAACGTAGAAATTAGCGGTGCACAGACCAGTAATACAGAGCTTCTCAGATGGATAAGGGAGATCGCCGGACTTTGCAAGCCGGGTCAAGTGTACATCTGCGATGGTTCAGAGGAGGAGAATGACCGGCTCTGTGCGGAGATGGTAGAGAGCGGCACTTTCATCCGTCTCAACGAAGCAAAACGGCCTAACAGCTTCCTCTCCCTCTCGGACCCAAGAGATGTGGCTCGAGTGGAAGACCGTACATTTATCTGTTGCCACAACAAATCCGATGCGGGTCCTACCAACAACTGGGTGCCTCCCAGGGAAATGAAGGAAACCCTTACGGCTTTATTCGATGGATGTATGGCGGGACGAACCATGTATGTCATCCCATTCAGCATGGGACCTCTGGGTTCTCCGATCGCCCATATAGGTGTGGAGATCACGGATTCTCCGTATGTGGTTGTGAACATGCGGATCATGACACGGATGGGGCAGAAAGTGCTGGATGTTCTGGGGGAGAAGGGTTTCTTCGTGCGGTGCCTTCATTCCGTAGGAGCCCCCCTCCAGCCGGGACAGAAAGACGTGCCTTGGCCCTGCAATCCAGACCACATCTACATATCCCACTTTCCTGAAGATCGGGCTATATGGTCCTTTGGCAGCGGTTATGGGGGAAACGCGCTCCTGGGGAAGAAATGTTTTGCCCTTCGAATCGCTTCCATTATGGCTAAGGATGAAGGCTGGTTGGCTGAACACATGTTGATTATGGGATTGGAAAACCCGGATGGAGAAAGAACCTATCTCGCTGCAGCCTTCCCGAGCGCTTGCGGCAAAACCAACCTAGCCATGCTGGTCCCGCCAAAAGGATTTGAAAAATGGAAGGTCTTTACCCTGGGCGACGACATTGCCTGGATCAAGCCCGGGGCAGACGGAATGTTACGCGCTACTAATCCTGAGGCAGGGTTTTTCGGAGTCGCACCCGGCACGTCCATGAAATCGAACCCCAATGCCATGTTGGCCTTGACAAAGAACTGCATCTTCACAAACGTGGCACTCACTGATGATGGCGATGTCTGGTGGGAAGGCATGACCGACGAACCGCCGGCCCACCTGATGGACTGGAAGGGGCAGGACTGGACTCCGAATAGTGGCCGGCTTGCTGCTCATCCCAACGCCCGGTTTACAGCGCCCATCTCGCAGTGCCCGTCGTTTGACCCGGAATGGGACAATCCTGAAGGCGTTCCCATCAGGGCACTTGTCTTTGGAGGCCGCATGAGCAGGGACGTTCCTCTCGTATTCCAGGCATACCATTGGTCTCACGGTGTCTATCTGGCTGCCACTATGGGCTCGGAGGCAACTGCGGCGGCGGAAGGGCAGCCGCCCGTGCGACGGGACCCCATGGCGATGTTGCCCTTCTGCGGATACAACATGGCCGATTACTGGAACCACTGGCTGAACATCGGTCGAAATGTGCAGAATCCCCCTCGGATCTTCCGTGTGAACTGGTTCCGGCGCGATGAGAACGGCAAGTTTCTCTGGCCTGGATATGGTGAAAACATACGGGTGCTCAAGTGGATTGTCGATCGTGTGCGTGGCCGCCAATATGGGATAGAGAGCCCCTTTGGCATCATGCCACAGCACCAGGACATCCATTGGAAAGGACTGGACTTCGATCCGGAGACATTCTACGCTCTGATGGCTGTGGATCGGGATCAGGCAAAAAAGGAGGCGAGAGAGCAGGAGGATCAATTCGACCTGTTCTTTGATCGACTGCCCAAAGAATTCA
>JASFIT010000216.1:0-7860 GCA_050122535.1 Desulfobacteraceae bacterium
CCTTGCCCTCCCAAACCTGGCATTACATACTCGGAGAGCTCCATCCCGGCTTCCATGACCTTTCTGCCTGCCTCAACATGCTGGGCCCCAGTAACGCCCTTTTTCATCAACTTCAAGAGCGGATCATATCCACTCTCCAGTCCCACGTGCACCCTGTCCAGGCCTGCTTTCCGGATTGCCTTGAGGGATTCCACAGATTTTCGGACAATGGTCCTGGATCTGGAGTAGGTGGTCACACGGGTAATCTGTGGAAACTTCTCCCTAAGAAAGCTCAGAACCTCCACCAGGTCCTTGGTCTTCATGACCAGATTATCTGCGTCCTGCAAGAAGCAAGCACCCGTGCCATAATAGAGCCAGATGGCAATGCTTCGGTAGGCATTGCTATAATTGGGGCTGTTGAAGATTGCACTTATAACCTGATCATTGACCTCTCCACTGAATCCCAACTTCCAGGAGAGTGCCTTTATCTCATCCGCCGTGTCTTTCGCTGTCTGAATATCCTCTTTGATCTCCTCTACTGTTCGAAGGGAAAACTTGCTCCTCTTGTACACAGGGCAGAAAAGGCACTGATTCCATGGGCAGTTCCGTGTCACTCGCAAAAGCAGACTCCTCGCCTCGTTGGGAGGTCGAATCGGGCCCTGCTCAAAACTGAATTCTCTTGCCATCACTATCTATCCTCGATCTAATTATCATTAATTTTCCATCATTTATAATGTATAAAATAAAATATATCAACTCCGCAGAATTTCAAGGCGTTCAAGATATTTCCCATGTGAATAGGATCCTTTGACAGGGAGTCTCACTGGGCAATTAACAATTCCCTTGTTTTTTGTTATTCTTTCTTTGTTCGTGATATGGACAAACGCCCATGGGCAAAGAGCAAACCTTTAGATAGGAGAGACCCCAGATGCATGGAGCCAAATCTTACCTAATGGAGAATCTGGAAGAGGCCATAAGACTAGAGATCAAGACCGATCCAAACGTGGTTCGCAGACAGGCCCATTGGTGCGGGCTAGAGCCTGGGCTTCGGGTGTTAGACGCAGGGTGCGGACCGGGCAAGATCACCTCTATTCTGCACGGGATGGTACAACCTGGGGGCGAAATTCTTGGGGTCGACTATTCAGAAGAGAGGATCCACCACGCCAAAGAGCACTATGGCGGCCAAACGGGTATCACATTTCGCGTCCATGATCTGAGGGAGCCTTTAGACGGTATGGGTCTGTTTGATTTTATTTGGGTACGGTTTGTGCTGGAGTACAACCGCTTGGAAAGTCCCGAAATCATCCGGAACTTGACACAATGCTTGAGACCGGGTGGGTCCCTCTGTCTGCTAGATTTGGATCACAACTGTCTCAATCATCATGAACTCCCTCAGCCCATGGAGGATATCCTGTTTGAGCTGGTGGCCGTGGTGCAGGAGAGATATAACTTCGATCCTTATGCAGGAAGGAAACTCTATGCTCATCTCTATGATTTGGGCTATGATAATATCCAGATGGATTTGATACCACATCACTTGATTTATGGAGCGGTGGGGGATGTGGACGCCTATAACTGGATCAAAAAGGGTGAAGTAGCCTTAGCAAAGGCACCCGAGACCATAGAAAGATATCCGGGAGGTGGTGAAAGGTTTTTTTCTGATTTTATGGATTTTTTCCGTGACCCAAGAAGGTTTACTTATACCCCTTTAATCCTCTGTAAAGGCATGAAACCTTTCCCTCCTTGAGCCATGGACAGGGGACGCTCATCATGGGGGTTGAATCCGAAGGCGTCCAGCATCTCCTTTTTCCCTCGTATTCTCTGTTTCCCCAAACGCCTGATCTCAGGGTAATGACGGTGCCCTTTAAGTTGTTGCCTGGCGTCCCTGCTCAAAATGATAGGAAAATCATGGAAGGCTTTGGTGAAATCCTGGAGTCGCGCAGCCGTGTTTAAGGTGTCTCCAACGGCTGTCCATTCAATCTTCTCTTGAGACCCAATATTTCCCACAATGGCCCTGCCCGTATGAATGCCAATGCCCACTTCCATGGGCTTGCCTCCCAGAACAAACGTCTTGCATACATCTAGGATCTCACAGGCTGCATTGAAGGCCAAAGTGGCATGCCGCTCTAACGGTTCAGGGGCACCAAAGATGGCCAGGAATCCATCTCCTGTGTATTTGTTGATGTGCCCCTTTTTGCTTGTGATTTTGGTGATTATTGCAGAACATTTGTTAAAGTAATCGTTCAAAAAAGCGACCACATCCTTCGCGTCCATGGCCTCAGAGCTGGATGTGAAATCCCTGATATCCAAAAACAGAGCAGTGATGGACATCTCCTCTCCCCTAAAAAGTTCTTCGGCCCCAGAATCCAGATATCGTTTTATGACCGGTGGCGGCACGTACTTTTCAAATAACTTTCTGAGATTCTCCTCTCGCGCCTTACTTTCCTCAAGTTTTTGATAAGATATGGCATTGTGGATGCTGATGGCGATCTGGGGAGCGATCCCCATCAGTAAAGACATGTCGCTTTGGCTAAGGGGCCGATTTGACTGGGGATTGTCCACGAATAGAATACCGAGGGACTCTCTCTCGTAGACGATGGGCGCACAAATAAATGACTCGGCTCCAACCTGTTTTGCAAACATTAGACTCCTCGCAGACAGGTCTTTCTCTATTTCCGAAATATCATTGACTAAAAAGGGTTTCTGCGATCTGAAGGCCTGCACGGCAACACCTTTGGCACTGGGATTGTCCAGGTGGAAATCCGTGCGCCGCAAAAGCAACTCCAATTCAGGATCATATCCATAGCCCATCGTGTAAGTGAGCCGGGTCTTTTCATCATTTGCGAGCCAAATCCCACCCCTGTCAAAGTCCAGCCGTTTCTCCATAGCCTCCGTTACCGCACCGAGCAGCTTCTGCGTATCCAAAAACATGGCGGTCGCCTGACCCACCTCTTTGACAAGCTGCGCATTGTTATAGCGCAGGTTGATCTCATCTAAAAGAAGCTTGGCAGCGTCACGCTGGGACTCCACATTCTTGGCCAGCTCTTTGTTCTTGAGCCGCTCCGCATAAAGAGAGATTACCGCTACCAGGACAGTGAAAAGGAGAATGGCGCCCAGCCACGAAACAAGGGGCGTGAAAAAATGCAGTATCCCCAAAGCAAAGAGACCGAGGGCAAGGACGAAGTTACGTATTCGTGCCCATACGAAGGAGGGCGTCCTTTCCCAGCTGACAATATAGAGACAGAGGTCTCCGCCCCTATGTATGCAGGTGGGATGTTCAATCTTTGCGAATTTGTTCGTAAATAACTTGGCAATAGCTTCCAGAACGCCCATCCGGTTGTCGCATTGATAGGGCTTCTCGAACACGCCGTGATTGGGTATAGAAGAAACTTCGATCCTGTTGGCCCCCAGTTTGCGGCTCTTGAACTTGGATGCACGGGTCAAGTGAGGGGAAAGTTTTTCTGCCACCCAATAAGCCGCCCCAGGAGTCATAAACCCGAGGGTGTATTGCTTGACCACATTGGATGCCTTGGCGAAGGCCGCATAGCGTCCCACCTTTCTAGAGATATTTGGATCACCTATCTTTTTCCTCAAAAGTTCATGAAAACGGTCAACCTGCCACTGACTGAACCAGTGACCCTGATCCTCCAGTTCATAGGTCTTGATCCAGGCGTAGCTGAGAATGGAATGGATATCCACATCAGAATGGAATTGTTTGATGTACTCTACGTAGTTCTTTATAAGGCGGCTATTATAGAGGGGGGTATCTATTCTGCCTTCGTGACCATCAGGTGTGGTCATATCCTGTATCCTTATGGTTTAAATAGGCTTAATTATCAATTAATTATACAAAAAGAGAGCTATATTATAAAGATAAATAATAATATGTCAATAAATGTTAATGAGTATATAGCAAATCTATTACAAAAACTAATTTTTACATCCTAGAGCGGCATGTAACCACCCTCCAAAGCATTCTGGTCGGCAGACAGAAAGGATTCTCAAAACGCACCAAATGCCAAGAGGCTGTCTTACTCGAAGTCGATCTGAAGTGCTATCCCTTCAGGGGTATGGCAACTTTTGGAGGTAGAATTCGGTGGAATGGACTCTCTTAGGCTCTACTCATAACTTATCTTAAACTTCCGTTGCATAAACTCCATGTACTCTTGCCCATAACGCACATTCAAAGTCCATAATTGATATCGCTTTTCGTAAGGAATATCCTCTGCTTGCACGTACTCAAACGGGTAGAAGAGGATGGGGACCTTTTCTGTATCATAGCCCGCGGTCAGCTTAGCAACTGCGGTAGACAGTACGTTCCACGGGAGGGCCTCCGGATTGGTCACCAAAATCTTGATCCCATTCAGCAGTTCTGAAAAATTAAGCCCCAAGTCTGATTGGTTGACAATGAGAACCGCACCGAGCTCACCCTGCTGCCTCAAAGAATATGCCTTCAATTTCCTATGGAAACCAGCTTCGCGGTAGACCACTTCCAGCGGTTCCTCCCTTGAATCTTCTTGGTCTAGGCCCAAAGCATCCAGAAGGAGACCTCCAGAATAATGCATATAAAACCTCTTCAACTCCCACAGATCCCGTTCAGAACATTCCTCCAGTGACCATCCCTTCGGCAATTCGGTACCCAGAGACAGACTCGTATAGGGAAGATAGGCGAACAGATCCGTGGAACAACCTCGTTTACTGTTCAGGGCCCTTACAAAACCACCGAAAACAAGATTGGGGAACTTGTTCTCTGGACGAAAGTAACACATCACATAGTCCATCTTCGCGGAAGGCAAACGACACATGTCATTCAAATAGTGCATCATTTGTTTCAACACCATGAAACCAGTTCGCCTCCTTTCCATGGACCTGGCAGCATAGTGATGAATCATCCAACTTCGCTGATATGCCCTGACCATCGAGATATGACCATAGATCCTTCCTTTTTCCTGGTAGGTAAAATGCTTTGCAATCTCTGGGTTCTCCTGGTAGAGCTTGCGATATGTTTCCCTGAAACCTTCGCGATGGGATTGGATAAGACGATATTTGGTGGGATAAATAAAACCGCTTTCAAAAAAGAACTCCCAAAGGGCGTCCATATCCACCGCATCGGAAAGGTGTGCGTGCGGATCCAAAGCTTTAATTAGCATATGCGTAAGCAGGCTGTATGCGTTAATGTCCATATCCAAAATGGCCAGTCCAAAATGGATTTGATCTGTTTCTTTCTCGTGACGATGGATGACTTGAACAGTACAATTCATCTTTAATTCACTGGCGAAATTTATCGAGAGTCCGGGAAAAATCATGCCAGGTATCAGTACACCTTCATCCGATTTTTCATAAACGGAGAATCCCGATGTGGAGATATCTCTGATTTCCAATTGAAACCTCTTTCGCAGAAAAGGGTGTTCAAAGCTAACAGTGGGCGATGGCAACAACCGAAGGCGGGGATTGCGTATCTGTTTCGTCTTAAATCGTTTAATCATTTTTTCCGTGGGCGCTAACACAAACTCCCGCTCATGAAAATTGCCCTGCTCACGAATGAAAGAGCAAGTACCGGAAAACAAAATCTGGCTGCCACGGCGCAGAAGAATGCTTACCAATTCATCTGAGTTTAGCCAATGAAAAGAGGATTGCGAATCAGGTCTAACCCTCATACGGAGTCCGGCCGGACTGAAATCCAACAGTTCACCTGTGGCGCGAAAACCATTCTGAGTCAATTCACCGGTGACCTCTTTACAGGCGTATCTTCTTGCCTGGCGCCGGCCAACAGCGTAACTTGTCCTCGGCAGCTGGACGCAAAGGGAGTGCTCATCCATGCTCCGAAGCTCTCCAGGTACGAGTATTATGGATTTGCCGTTTGCAATGATAAGATGAAGGAATTGATATCTGAGTAGTTCAGGATTTAAAGGGTTCATCTCCGGCCAGTGGCAGGTAAGATTCCTGCTAAAGCAAGCCTGGGGATATGCATGGAGGAGGATACTCTCTTCCCACTTGGGGTGTTCGAGATGGACCAGGATCGATCCCTCTTTAAAATGGATGCGATTGACTGTATTGATCAGATCCTCTTGACTGACCGATTCTGCACCTTGCAGGACGCGTACAAGGTTCTCATGCTTGAATTTCCATGGTGGCAGCCCAGTTTCCTTACGGGAGGCACCGTTTGAAGGAACGCTCTGTTCTGGATGAAGTTCCGCCCACCTATTTATTGCCATTTCATCACTCCCATTTCCACCGATGGCCCCCCGTACAGCCATCTGCAAGATTTCACGGTTTGAGATTTGTTTTGAACCAAATCCACCTTGATCCATTAAAGCTATGGGATTTGGCTTATTCAATATCTGTACCAAATCCCATTGCTTGGCCTATGGTGGAAAATCTGTTGCTGGCAAGTGTGCACCTACCCTTCCTTAGCCCCAAAAACATACAATTTAGAGCTAGTTAGCGGATCAGCCCAGGAAGCCTCATCAACGCATTCCGGCGTGGGCTGAAGACACGCCCTCTAAACCATGGCCATGTTTCCGTAAATGCACAAGAATCTGTGCACCCATGCACACTTCGCTGTGCACCGTGGTGGTAGCCCTTACGTATGCTCCATCCAATAGACCGCTTGACGAATAGAGCTTAATGTGTTGATATGATCAAAAAATGGAGTGCCTTTAGGATAATCTTAAACTTTGTATGAAAAGACTTCTGCTCATCAACCCAGTGGGCCGCAGAAGCGGTTATTTATTAAGCCGATTCTCCACATTCTCTCCCCTAAGTCTCGCCTATGTGGCTGCTGTCACCCCTCCCTCTTGGGACGTAAGGATCCTGGACGAAAATTTCGACCTTTTTCATTTTGAGGAAGCAGACTTGGTGGGGATTACCGCCTTTACGAGCAATATCAACAGGGCCTATGAAATAGCCCAAAAATATCGAGAGCGAAATATAAAGGTGATTTTGGGGGGTATTCATGCTTCCATGCTCCCTGACGAGGCCCTTCAATATGCTGATTCCGTCGTTGTCGGTGAGGTGGAAAGCATATGGGAAGATGTGATTCGCGACTTTGAAAACAACTCCCTCTCCCGCAAGTACATAGGTCCAAGGATTGACCTGTCTCGATTTCAGATCAGGCCTCGGCGCGATTTGCTTCATCCAGACTATCTCTGGCACTCTGTGCAGACCTCTCGCGGTTGCCCGTTCAACTGCTATTTCTGCTCAGTCTCAAAATACTTGGGAAAAAACTATCGCCAGCGAGAAGCAAAAGATGTGTTGGATGAATTAGAAGAAATAGAGGGTGAATATGTGGCTTTTGTGGATGATAATCTGATAGGCTACACCTTAGAGAGCACAGAAAGGGCGACAGACTTATTTGAGGGCATGATAGATCGGGGACTTTCCAAGAAATGGTGGATGCAGACGTCTATCAACGCGGCCGACGATGAACACCTGCTTGACCTAGCAGTCCAAGCTGGCTGTACCTTTGTCTTTATTGGGTTTGAAACCATCGACTCGAAGACCCTGCAAGATATGAAAAAGGGTGTTAACCTGAGAACTGGCGTGGAGAATTACAGAAAGGTAGTAGATACCTTTCACAAACACGGCATCGGTGTGTTTGGTGCCTTTATCATCGGCAACGACTATGAATCACCCGCCTACTACAAGGAGCTGTCTCAATTTCTTATCCATTCGGGCATTGACAGCGTTCAGATCAGCGTTCTCACCCCTCTCCCTGGCACCGGCCTTATGGAGCAAATGAAAAAGGAGAATCGTTTAGTTTATCAAAACTTCCCTCAGGACTGGAATAAATACCGTTTCTCTTATATGGTGCACGAGCCCGGGGGAGTCAAAGTAGATACCATATATGCGGGAAATAATTTTATCAAAGATCGGCTCTAC
>JASFIT010000217.1:0-7843 GCA_050122535.1 Desulfobacteraceae bacterium
AACTATTATAAGCAAAAGTGTGGGAAAGTTTCGCCGCTTGCGGCTCGAAGCTTTACCCCTATGGCCACGTTTTTTAGATTCTTTTGAACCCATTGTTTATCAAGCGCGACAAAGTCGCTACCGGTTGGTTTTTCCCAGCGTCCCCCTTTTTTATTTTTGCACCCAGTACTCGTAAATAATCCCCCACCTTCTGTCTCTGGTGCCACCATGGTAGGGGCTCCATATGGGCTTCCAGGAGCCCTGACGCCCTGTCCCGGCATCGAAAGGCGCCAGTTGTCCTTCCTCAAACACCCATTTGTCATCTTCCAACACATACGTGAGTTTAAATGCTGCCCGTTTAAACGTCGGGTTCTGGGTCATGTTGTATGCAGAAAGTGCTCTTTCTTTGGAAGCAAATGGGCCCTGGGTTCTGATTCTCGAAGTGCCAAAGACCGTCCCATTATAAGGATGCGACTCGCCTTCGGTCTTTCGAACACGAACCTTAATGCTATGCATTTCGTAGGTTCGCTTAGACCACTTATTTCTAAATTCAGGACGAGGCCAATTCCTGACATGTTTTTGGACATCAACGGTGTCTTCCGTTAAATGAACGGCCCTTCTCACTAACCTGTCTAATGCCGCTTGGATCTCATAGTCAGTTTTCTCTTCCGCGTCAGAATGAAATGGTAGGTATAACAATATGAAAGCAACGACAAATGCGAACAAGAAAGTCTCTTTAAGCAAGCACTCCTTGATCTGTCTCTTCATGGTGTAAACTCCCATCAAATTCGCTGCAGTTCTATTATTAGTTATTTTACAAGGAATATAAATCCCATTTACCAATGATCAAGTGTCCCCTTTAGCTAATTACCGTAACCACCTGTTTGGATACATTCCACTTTCCCTCGTGTGGTTGAGGATTTAAAAATAACGGTTAAGAGAGATCGAATAACGTATAACGAATAACATGTAACTCCCAATTGAGTGTTTTCGCTCAATTGGGGTTTAAGTGTAGGTAAACTTGAGGTGGGTGTCAAAGAAAAAGGCGAATTCATGGGCAACGCGGGTAGCCTTTCATCCGGAGCAGTTGATGTTTGGAATCAAAGAAGATAGGATCAAAAAAATTGAAATTAAGATTTCATTTATACGGTGTTGCAAAATATTCGCTCGTGGTTAATTTTGGGCAATACGCGAAACATACAACTCGGGATAGGAAGATATTAAGGGGAGAATTTATGGAAAGGAAGAGATTTATTTATGTGGTCGTGATGGGTCTTATCGGGGCGTTGCTCATCTCTGCATGTGCAAGCCAGGGCAGACTCAGAGTGCAATCCGGCTCTGATACGGCCATGGCTATGAAGGATATAATAGAAAACCATGATAAATACATTATTCACGCTAACGAGTGGCCTGCAGGTGAGGTGTCAGCCATGGTCTTTGATCCGAAGGGAGACAATAAGATCATCGAGAACGACGGGTGGACTTTAGTCAACAGTAAGGAGCAGTTGTCAAAGCTAATCGATCGGTCCAGGAGACTTATCTACCGGCAGTTTTTCAAGATTCTCGGGCCAGATGGGCAATTGTTCGGATACTTGCTGGGTGGTTCAGAATATGTGTGGATCCAAACGATTGATGACAGTACATTGAAACTGAATAGTATCAATTGGGTCCCTTATCAAAGATCACGCTACGACCCATTTATGTATTAAGGGCTTGCCCTGACGTATCGAAACTCTCCCGTTGCCTTAATGGAAGCTCCCCGCGGTGTGCGCGGGGAGCTTATTTTTATACCCGGATCTTCAGGGCGATCAGGCCGGCGTTGGCCCTTTTGATCAGCATCTGAAAAGTCTCCCCGGATTTGACCTCATCTATATGCCTCTTCACCTCTTTGGGTGTGGTGACGGGCTTGCGATTGACCTCTTTGATCACATCCCCTGGCCGAATGCCTGCCACTCCTCCCTTTCCGCCAGGCTGCACATGTGTCACCAGCACACCCTTTTCATCTTCAGGAAGGCCGGCCCGTCTCGCCGTTTCCGGCTTCAGTTCGGTAACCTGGAGCCCCAGTCCGTTTGAGCTTTTAGCCGCCACCTTTACTGGCGCTTCTGAATCAACCCGTTCGGCCAGTCCAACTAGAACATTCGTTTCTAGGCCGTCCCTGAGGATGGTGATAGGAATTTGCGCTCCCACAGGCGCATTAGCTATGTTCCTGGAAAGGTCTCGACTGGACGAAACCTTTTTCCCGTTTGCTTCCACAATGATGTCGCCGGTCTTGATTCCGGCCTTGTGCGCAGGGTCTCCCTCATAAACCTGTGTCACAAGGGCACCTTTTTGTCCCTTCAGGTTGTAATAATCAGCCAATTCAGGAGTCAGGTCTTGGATGGCCACACCTAACCAAGCACGGGTCACTTTGCCCTCATTTTTCAGCTGTTCAATAATTCCCTTGGCCAGATTCACCGGGATGGCAAAACCAATCCCATCGTTCCCCCCGCCGCGTGACATAATGGCCGTGTTGATACCTACCACTTCACCTTTTGTGTTTAGGAGCGGTCCTCCGCTGTTTCCCGGGTTGATAGAGGCATCGGTCTGGATGAAATCATCATAGAGTCCGGCTCCGATCACACGCCCCTTTGCGCTGACGATTCCGGCTGTCACCGTCTGCTCCAATCCGAAAGGGCTTCCAATGGCCACCACCCAAGTGCCGACCCGAAGGGCATCCGAGTCGCCCAATGAAAGAGCAGCCAAATCAATTGATCCGTCAATTCTTATCAAGGCGAGATCCGTTTTGGCGTCACGACCCACCACTTCTGCATCGAAGGCCTTCCCGTTGGCCAGCTTTACCTTTATCTCATCCGCGTTTTCAATCACATGGTTGTTGGTCACAATATACCCTTCTCGGGAGATAATAAAGCCGGACCCAAGACTCTGCTGCTTGAAATCACCCTCTGGCCCTCCCCTGGGAAACGGTGTGAAGAAGTCTTCAAAGGGGTTTCTGTGGCCAAAAGGGCTGCCAAAAAAATGTCGAAATACCGGGCCCCCGCCTTCGATCCTTTTTACTGTACGGATATTGACCACGCCGGGTCGAGCCTTTTCAGCAAGATCACTGAAATTTTCCGGTATCATCTGTACAGCGGTACCTTTTGATGCCACTGCCATCTGAAGTCCGGAGCCCAGAAGTGTCCCAATAATAGACAGAATTAGAATGTATCTCGCAAACTTGTTTCTCTTTTTCATCTCTTTTTCCTCCACGTCTTGAGTTTCGCCAGAAACGGCCATTAGTAAATAATGCCAGAGCGCCTCGTTCTTCAGAGCGGGGACGAATGACATCCCTTTAAATTCCCCTCCCTCGATGGCCCGTCCTCCGTAGCAGGCTACTGCGGAGGATGGAGAGGGGTTAGGGGAGGGCGCAGAGGAGCATTACCCCCACCTTAACCCGCCAAAGAGCTATGGCGGGTTAATCCTCCTCCATCAAGGGGAAGGAGATGGTTTTGACGCCAAACGAAAGATCCCCCGCCCTTTAGGGCGGGGAGCTTCGCTTTTGGGGAGAATATAAAACAATGAGTTAACCGCAACATGACCGCAACATTACAAATTGGTCATGTTTTCAAGGAATCGTGTAGGGCAAAGCGCATGGGGCATAGAGCAAAGAGCACAGAGCAGAAGAGGTGAAAGGATCAGGATGGATTATGGGATGATCTGGGAAGGGTAATGGTAAAGGTGCTTCCTTGGCCTGGGTTGCTCGCCACTTCAATCTTGCCGCCGTGGGCGTGGGCAATGGCCCGGGCCAAGCTGAGTCCTAGGCCGTTGCCGGTGTGTGGCCTGCTTGGGTCTCCTCGATAGAATCGCTCAAAAATGTGGGGAAGATCCTTTTCAGAAATGCCAACCCCCGTATCTTTAACAGAAACTGCAACCCATTTCTCGACCTGTGTTCGGGCAGTGACGTCAACGCTTCCATTCCGTGAAGTGTATTTAATGGCATTGTCCAGGAGGTTGGAGATCATGCGTTGGATCAACCGAGTGTCGCCTATGAGAGTGAACGTTCCTGGTACATTGCACTCTATAGTGATGCCCTTGTCTTCAGCAAGGGGATGAAACAATTCACAGGCATCCCGGATGACCTCCGCCAAATCCACCTTTTCCTGTTTCAGCTTGCCCACGCCCGCCTCGGTCTCTGAAATAACGAGCATGGTGTTGATCATATCCAACAAACGATCGCATTCCTCAATGGTGCTGGCAGCCATCTGTTTGTAATCATCAAGTGTGGTCTCAGTGGTCAGCGTGACCTCTGCAATGCCACGTATTCTTGTCACAGGGCTTTTCAGGTCGTGGGCAATATTGTCGCTCATCTCCTTTATTCCCATAACCAGGTTTTGAATACGGTCCAGCATCTGATTGAATGTGGTTGCTAACAGAGCAATTTCATCCCCTCTTGGATTGGCAGGGACCCGTTCTTCAAGGGAACCGCCGGAGGAGATGTGCGAGGCGGTCCGGGTGAGTTCCCCCACACCGGAAAGGGCCTGTTTGGCCATGAACCATCCGATAAGAGCGGCTACAATGAGCAGAAAGGCCATGGTTGTCACAAATATCCTCTTAAACGCCTCGGTAACCCGGGTATAGTTTTCCATGGACTGGCCCAGTTGTAAGATCACACCCGAACCGATGACGCCGTAAAGGATCCGTACCTTGTGTTTCCGTTCTGGTAAAACGATGGTATCAAACACAACCCTGTTGCCCTGGACGAGTTTCTGGATTGCCTTCCTCTTGATGCCAATGTCTCGCCAATAGGACATATTGGACGAGGAGAATACCTCGCCTCTCAGAGAAAGAAGACGAAAAAATATCTTTCTCTCTCCGGCCGCTTGGGCTTCGATAATGGCTAAACGCTTCACTTCATCAATACCATCAACGGACAGAAGCGTGGAGAATCTGCCTGCCTGCTCTGAAAGGTCCTGATCTGTCCGATCACGGATAACGGAGGTGATAAAGAAGTAAAAGAAGAGGAAGGCGATGCAGGAGGATAGCGTGAAGATGCCCGCATACCAGAGGGTCAAACGAAATGCCAGGCTGTGGCGGAATCTAGGCAGGTTCTTTAAGGGCATATCCCACCCCGCGCACTGTGTGGATCAGCTTTTTTGGAAACCCTTTGTCAATTTTGTCACGTAACCTGGAGATTCTCGCTTCAACCACGTTTGTCTGCGGATCAAAATTATAGTCCCACACGTGTTCCATGATCATGGTTTTAGACACCACTCTTCCTGCATTACGCATCAGGTATTCGAGCAGAGAGAACTCCAGAGGCTGCAATTCAATGTTTTTGCCGCTTCTCACAACCTCACGCGTGAGTAAGTTCATGGAGCAATCTCCCACCACAAGACGGGTTGGTTCGGAAGCGCCGCTGGCCCTTCGAATCAGGGCCTGGACGCGTGCAAGGAGTTCGGAAAATGCAAAGGGTTTGGTCAGATAATCATCGCTTCCGGTCTGGAGTCCCTTGACCCGGTCATCAATGGACCCTTTTGCGCTCAGGATAATAACAGGCGTGTTAATCTTTTCCTTTCTCATTTCTTCTATAATGGAGAGACCATCCCGTTTTGGCAGCATGATATCTACTATGGCCGTATCGTAGGGCTCTGTTAAAGCCATGTGAAGACCTTGCTCACCATCCGTGGCATGATCCACGGCAAATCCAGCAGCTTTCATGCCTTTTTTGATAAAGGATGCAATCTTCAGATCATCTTCCACCAGCAATATGCGCATAATATTAGCCCACAAATTGAGGTTCTCGAATCGACTCAATATAGCAGATATTGTTTGTTGAAGTCTAATAAAGAGGTTTTTGAACAGCATTTCATGGGTTGGGTGAGTCAAAGCCAGATCATTTGAGACTTTGTGACGTTTTGTCATTTCCCTGGATTCCCCTTCGACCTCGCTCAGGACCGTAAGTGAAATCGAACGGTGAGCCTGTCGAACGGCCTGTCGAACCATGGGTCTCGCCCAACCCCGTATCAAGCCTGCCCCTGTGAAAACAGGGGTACGGGGCAGGCTTGCGGGGCTCGCCTGGAGTGACAGTTTTGTCGCATTGCGGCACAGTCTCTTTGGCCCCGGCTAATTTTGTAGGATGTAGTTCTTTTCAGGGATGCTCAGAAGTCTCTGTCAATCTCATTGAGATGGCGGCCCGAAGTCGGGCAGACATGGGCAGATGGGGCTCTCGCCTATTGCCAGGCTCTGAAAGCATTCTGAAATGGTTTGGGTAGGGATAAGGGGGAAAGGACTGTTTCTCACTGCTTCTTGAAGACCACATCTGCAAAATAGCTCTCTGCAGAGGTGTCGGTATGCTGAGAATTTATCTGAAGTCTCATGCCAACCACAGGGGGTGGTTCACGGTCAAAGAGCTTCTTGTAATCTTGGTAAGCATTTCGGGTCTCTGTAATCCATTTGCCCGTTTCCATATCTCCTGAGCGGAGCACAATAGCCTTGATAGTTACAAAGGGCGGGGCCAGGACATCTTCCATCGATCCCTGTGGTGCGGTTGAATCCCAAATATACACGATGACCTTTGCATCAGAAAAGGCGAGAAAGAGCTGGGCGGCCTGGTCATCGGCCTTTGGTGTTCTAAAATCTGCGCCTTGAGGCAGTTTGGTTACCTTCCACTTCCAGGATAGGACAGGATAATTCCGGGTATTCACCTTGACCAGTTTCTGAAAAGCAAATGAGTTGTCCGCGCTCCGCAGGTGTACAGCATGGATATTCCCGTCCTTTATAATGTCAAAGTCTGCCTTGCCTGATTTCGCTTTGAGTTGCCAGCCCAACGGTATTCCATTTTTGTCAACACCGGAGGAAAAATCAGCGACAACGACACGCTCCGTTGCCCAAGCGGGAGCAGTGGTGAAGAATAGGATGGAGATCAAGAAGATCTTTAGCAGACCCGAAAGTGACATCTAACGCCTCCTAATAAACAAAAAAATCCCTACCTGTGAGTTGACCAGGCAGGGGCCTCAAGTCTTATCTAAATTTAGTATAAGGTCTAAATTTGAGTGGACAGTGGATTTGGAATCCACGACCCCTAGTCTAACGATTTATATTCCGACAGTTAACCTGACAACAAATTTCTAACCTAGAAAATCATATAAGGAAGCTGCCCGGCGTGTCAAGGAGAAAAACGGGCAGCGTTAAAATCACTTGGCAGATTTGCGGCAGTCGTAAGCGATGCCATGGGCACAAGGCCTCTCCTCAGTGGTCTCTCCGGTCCATACAATGTGTGTTGCACCCAGTGCCCCAGCCTTCTGCAAGGCTTCATATCTTGCCTTGGTAATCTGCATTTCCCGATACTTGTCAGCGCGCCGCCAATCCGTCGTGTAACGTTCATAATCGCACCCTTCCACTTCACCGAGATATTCGCAATTCTCCACCATTTTCATGTCCACCCTTTTGACCTCGGCACCAGCTTGAGGAACGTGAACGTGGGATGAACAAGCATTCAGTCCGGCGAATACTGTTGCTATGAAGGCCAATAGTAATAACGGGAAATGGGCGATGCTTAAAAGGGTTCCCATACGCATAGGTAATTACGGAGTTGTGGCAAAAATAGTTTTTTATGGTTCAAACTATAGGAAAAATGTGATTGTCGTGTCAAGTAAGGGTGTCCTGCTCTTCAGAGCGGGGACGCTTTAATTACTTGGACGCAATTCGTCACTTATGAAGATTCATCGACTATCTGGACTAAGGCAGCTTTCTTAACCAGGACCCATTTTCAAACCAGCGCTCCCTCAACTCCTCCAGCTCGCCACTGCCCTCAAAGGCTCCCAGGAAGTTCTCTACCAGATTGATCAGCAGTGGGTCGTTGGCAGGCAGTGCAATACCGATGGGCTCA